>CAZZDX010000225.1:0-5238 GCA_964653185.1 uncultured Bacteroidales bacterium | reverse complement strand
ATCATTTAAGCCGTTAGTTGATGGATATAATTTTTAGTTGTGAACGGTTACAAATTTAATCTGTTGATTATTCTTTTTAAGAGAACTGAATAAATACGAGAATTTTTATGTGTTTTTATTTTCTTCTGTTTTTTTATGTACGGATTTTATATCAGAAATTTCTTTTTTTGTTGTTATAGACAGTGTTTTTTCTACTTTTTTAGTTTGTTCAGATGTTTTTTCAAGTTTTATAATTTTTGATTTAATTCTTTTTCTTTTACCTGAATATTCTTGTTTATCTGTCTCTGATTTTTCCTTATTTTCTATCTCTGATATTTTCTCTTTATCAATTTTTCTTTCATTAAGTCCTTCTGCTATTGCTTGGGTCATAATTTTTATTATTATAGAGATAGATTTAGTAGCATCGTCATTACCTGGTATGACAAAGTCAATATTTTTTGGGTTAGAATTTGTATCTACAATAGCGAATGTTGGTATATTTAGTTTTTTTGCTTCAGCTACTGCAATTTTTTCTTTATTAACATCTATAATAAATAAAGCAGATGGTATTCGTGTAAGGTCTGTTATACTTGCTAAGTTTTTTTCTAGTTTAGCTCTTTCGCGTGTAAGTAACAACCTTTCTTTTTTAGACATATTTTCAAAAGTGCCATCAATAGTCATTTTATCTATTAAAGACATTTTTTTTACAGCTTTTCTAAATGTCGTAAAGTTAGTTAAAAGTCCTCCGGGCCATCTTTCTGTTACATAAGGCATATTAGTTTCTTTAACTTGTTCTGCAACAATATTTTTAGCTTGTTTTTTTGTTGCGACAAAGAGTATTTTTTTGCCGGATTTAGCTATTTGTTTTAAAGCAGAAGCTGCTTCATCTATTTTAGCAGCTGTTTTGTAAAGATCTATAATATGAATTCCATTACGTTCCATAAATATATAAGGAGCCATGTTAGGATTCCATTTTCTTTTTAAGTGTCCAAAGTGTACACCTGCTTCTAATAGTTCATTAAAATTAGTTTTGTTCATTCTGTATATTATAGTATTGAATTAACGTTTACTAAATTGGAAATTTTTACGTGCTTTTTTTTGTCCTGGTTTTTTTCGTTCAACCATACGAGGGTCTCTTGTTAATAATCCTTTTTCTTTGAGAGGCGAGAGATATTCCTTATTAATTTTTACTAATGCTCTTGAGATGGCTAATTGTAAAGCTCCTGCTTGTCCTGTTGTACCACCGCCATTAATATTTACTTTAACGTCATATTTGTCTATTGTATTAGTAATCACAAAAGGTTGTTGAATGATATAATATAACGTTGGTGTATGGAAATATTCTTTATAATTCTTTTTGTTTATAATTATTTTTCCGCTGCCTTGTTTTAGATATATTCGTGCAACAGAAGTTTTTCTTCTTCCTAAGGTGTTAATTACTTCCATATTTTTTATTTTATTGAGTTTAAGTTCAATTGTTTAGGTTTTTGTGCATTATAAGTATGTTCCGGACCAACAAATACATGAAGTGATTTATATAAATCGTTTCCTAATTTATTTTTTGGCAACATACCCTTTACTGCTTTTTCAACCAGAAGTTTAGGGTCTTTATTTAGTATTTCTTTTGGCGTTGTAAATCGTTGCCCTCCAGGATATCCTGTATGTCTAACATATACTTTATCTGTAAGTTTTTTACCTGTAAGTTTAACTTTTTCTGCATTAATTATAATTACATTATCACCACAGTTAAGCTGTGGCGAAAAGCTAGGTTTGTGTTTACCTCTAATTATATTAGCAGTTCTTGATGCTAATCGTCCTAATATTTGATTTTCAGCATCTATAACAAACCATTCTTTTTTTATGTCTTTCTTCTTGGCACTTAATGTCTTATAGCTTATAGTATCCATTTTGGTTAATAGAATTTCCGATTCAATTTATTTTTTGATAGTTATTAAAAAAATGCAAAGATAAAATTTATTTTTTATTTAACAAAAATTACTAATAATATTTTATTAAAAATATTACTGTTTTGTTTTCACATGCAAATTATGTATATCATTAACTGTTAAGTTATTATTAATAATTCTGTTGTTATAGCTTTGTATAACGGCTTTTAAAAATGTTTCCATTTTTTTTCTTTCTTTAATATCAGAATCTAAAACGTTGTTTTGTAAAATACTGTCTTTTTTTATATTATATAAAGAAAAGGATTTTTTTTCGTCAAATTGTAAAGCATAATCGTCTTTTATTAATTGATAAGTATTATTTATATAACTGACAGAAAAGTTGTTGGCAGTTGTATCAAAAATACTTTGTCCAAATGCGATATAGTCATTTTTGTAATTAAGATAATCTAATACAGAAGGCATTATATCAATTTGCTGAGTTATATTATTATTTTTCCCTTTCAGATTGCTGTTATGTTTGTAATAAAGTATAGGAATAGCATACATTCCAACTCTGTTTTGATAGTAAGTATGATATGCCTCAGAAGTATGGTCAGGAGTAAAAATAAACAATGTATTATCAAACCATTTCATTTTTGATGCTGTTTCAAAAAACTTTTTTAAAGAATAGTCAGCATACATAACACTTTGCTGAATTTTTAATTTACCTTTACGAAATTTACCTTTATATTCTTTTGGTATAGTATAAGGATGGTGAGAAGACAAGGTAAATACTGTTGCAAAAAAAGGTTGTTTTGTTTTGTCAAGATTGTTTGCCATAAATTGCAAAAATTTTTCATCAAAGATGCCCCAGTGTCCATCATAGTCATCGTCATTATTATATTCGTTTTTACCATAATATTTATCAAATCCAGCCATTTTTGCAAAAGCGTCAAAGCCCATAGTCCCATTTTTGCCACCATGATAAAAGCTGCTAGTATAACCTTGTTTTTTCAAAATTTTGGCTAAACTATTAATTTTATTTCCTGAATAAATTGATGATATATAAGGATTATCCATAAGTGAAGGAATACTTGATATCACAGCAGGAATAGCTTGTATTGATGTTTTACTGTTAGCAAAAGCATTTGTACAAAACAAACCTTGGTGTATTAAAGAATCAAGAAAAGGAGTAAAGCCCTTGTAATGACCATTTTCTAAATTTTTATTTAAAGAGCCAAAATGTTCTTTTGAAAAACTTTCCAGAATAATTATAACAACATTAAGTTTTTGTGTGTCTTGTTTTGAGACAAAAAAAGTATTTTTATTATATTTATTATATGAATGATAAGGGCTATATATTTTGTTTAATTCTTTATCTTTAAAAAAATTAACGTCTTTTAATCCTTTTTTATTTATAGTTCTGATTATTGTAAAAGGAGTATTCAGAACAAGAGGAATATTTTGTGCTGATGTATATTGTGCTGCTGTGATTATACTAATCGGTTTTAGCTGCAATCCGCCACGCATACCAACCACTGAAAAAAAAGCAAATAATATAAATAAAACACTTTGATAAAAATAATAACCAAGATTATTTTTTACAGTTTTAATTTCAACTTTTGTTTTATTATATAAAAATATCATAAAAATGATAAACAGGATAAATAAAATAGCTATATACCAAAAATCTTTTAAAAATTGAGGAATTAAACTATACATATCCCCGCTAACACCAAACAAATTAAATATATCAGATGTTGTATGCTTTAATGTAAACCTGAAATAAATAAAATCAATAAAAATAGTTACCAAAGCTATTGAATTTGTAATGATAAAAATATATTTGTTTATTGTTTGATATGTTCTGTTATATCTAAATTTAAAAGGTATTATGTTTAATATAATAAAAAGAATATTAACATAAATGATAGAAGATATATTAAAACATATTCCATAGAATAAAAGTTTGAAAAATTCAATAAAATTTAGTGCATTAAAATGATTTATATTAAACAGATAAAATAATATTCCTGATAAGATAAATAATAATAATATTATTAATAATCTTATAATAAGAACAATATGAATATTTCTTTTAAATTTCATAAATGCAAAAGTAATGAAATGATTTTAAAATAGATATTGAATAAATGTAACCATTCACAGTATATTTTTTATAATTAGTTTATACAACTTTTTTTATAAATTTCTAATTACTCTAATTGATCTAAAAAATGACCAATGTCTAAATTGGGGCATTGGTCATTTTTTAGGTCAATTAATTAATATATGTTTAATGATACAAACAGTTATAAAATAATGAGCTGTGAACGGTTACGAATAAATAATATGGATAGAAAATCAGATATTTTTTATTACTGAAATAAGTTCAGGATGACGTGATTCAGCACAAGTTTAGGAAATGCAACATAATATGAGGCAATTAATTTTTTGTATATGTTGCGTTACCATTATCAGTGCCTCCGGCATAATAATTAATTATATATGTTATGGTTAGTGTTGTTCCATCATCTTCGGTTGTTCCGCTTCCTGATATTGTTCCTTCGCTGCCAACAGGAATGCCTGATAATGTTTGTTCAGGTATTGAAATATTTCCAGTGTTGTCAAAAGCTATTTCAACAGAACAATTATAAGAAAAATTTGCAAAATTTGAGATATAAAGTGTATCATTCTTTGTTGTTGATGCTGTAATTGTGGCAATATAATTATAAATTCCATTACTTGGTCCTGTAATAATATCGTGAACATTGTAATCTCCCTCACGCGAAGCACTTTTATTTTCAACATTAACAGTTCTTTTTTTTTCAACAGTTACGCCTCCTGAGTTAGTTACTGTATATGTTATTATATAAGCATTGGCTGTATCTGTATTGACACCTCCTTCAACAGTAACCGAAGAAGTAATGTCTCCATCCGTATCATCATTTGCAGTAAATCCCGGCTCGGTAAATGCGCCTTTTAGTAAAACAGACATAGGATTATCACCTTTAAGAACAATAGCAGGAGTAGTAATCTTATCTTTTTTACAACCGGAAAATAAAAATATTGTGGTTGTGATAAAAATTAATGAAAGAGTTGTTAATAATATTTTTTTCATAATGTTTATTTTTTTTTAACAAGACAAAAGTTCAAAGTTTCAAGGCACAAAGGCACAAAGTTCAAAGCACAAAATTCATAATTGAGCAATTTTTTTGTTTACTAAATTTTTGTATAAGTTGCATTTCCTATAGCTGTGCCACCGGAATAATAATCTGTAGAATATGTTATATTTAATGTTGTTCCGTCTGCTTTTGTAGTTCCGCTTCCGGAAGTTTTTCCTTCTTTACCAGCAGGAACACCTGTTAATATT
>CAZZDX010000224.1:0-5274 GCA_964653185.1 uncultured Bacteroidales bacterium | reverse complement strand
TCGGAAAACAGATATATGTGCAGATAAAAAATTATTAACATATTTGGTTCCTGTTTCATACGACACAGATTCTTCCGGTTTTAAGCTGTCATTTCCAAGATTGCAAGGACCTTTGTAATACAAATCAGTAAAAGTTGGCAATCTAAATGACTTATTTACAGATGCAAAAAACTTTACTTTTTTTGTTAATTTATAGCTAATATCAAATCCCGGATAAATATTCCGGTTGATATTTGTTCCCTGATACCAGTTTGCTAACAGACCTATTGAGAAAGATATTTTTTTAAAAAATACGCTATGGTCAATAAAAGCACTTATATTTCCTCTTGATGCTTTATGTGTAAATTTTCCGTTTGGTTCGCCCGGGACAGATAAAGTATGGAACATTGGTTTTCCCAGTGTGTTGCTTAATATATTTTCCGAACGATAAGCAGAGCCAAAAGCTGTTTTGCCAAATTTTGAACTAAAACCTGCATTAAAATCTGTTCCATATACATCTGTCAGATGATAATTATGTCCTGCATACCATGATGGTGGCTTATCTCTGAATAGTTCAAAGCAGTCCTGATGTCGCCGCCAGTAAATGTTAGGAGTAAAACGAATTTTTCCTTTTGTTGAGACCCTTATGTTGGCAAAAGTTGTTTTTGTATGTTCAAATTGGTTGGGATATTTAGGAGTATAAAAGCTGTTGGCTCCAAAACTTTTGTCCATATATGCTAGCTGAACATCAATTTTTTTAATTTTTGTTCGCTTAGGCGAATAAGAGGTCTGATAAAACAGATTTGATACATCAAAGTCAGTATTTTCAATATATCCGTCAGATATTTTTTTTGTTAAAGAGATATAATTATTCATTTTACCAAGTTTATAAGAGCCGGATAAGGAAGCATTATAAAAATTATGTTCTCCTCCCATTAATGAGAGTTTTACACTTTTATCTTTATCACTTCCTGTTATAATATTAACAGCACCGCTAAAAGCATTTGGTCCGAATATTCTTGACCCGGGACCTTCAAGTATTTCAATTCTCTTAATATCATCAATTTCTATTGGTATATCAAGGTTATGATGTCCTGTTTGAGGGTCATTAATTTCAACGCCATTTAATAAGATAAGTGTCTGGTCAAAAGAACCGCCACGAATACTAATATCTGCCTGAACACCTTGATTTCCACGTTGACGCACATCTGCATTTAAAGCATATTCCAACAAATCCTGCAAACTCTGTACAGGTGCATTTTCAATTTCTTTTTTTGAGATAACAGATACAATTCTTGCTGTCTCTGAATATAAAACAGGAACTCTGTCCGAATTTATTACAACTTCATTAATATGTATTGTATCTGTCTGTGCTTTAACAAGATAGAATGGTATAAAATTAAGAAATATAAAGAATATTATTTTAAAATTTTTTATCACTATTATGCAATTTGAGATTTACGAAGTTGTTAATTTTTAATTGTTTAACAGGATAAACTTCATATTTTTACATTTTCCATCCTGAAGGATAACCATAAATATGAACAATATTAATGGCTTTTGAACATGAAATACTTCCAGGATTAATACCTAATTTACTTTCAGGAATATTTATTTTTAGTTTTTTAAAATATTTTTGCCATACAGGAAAAGTATTATTTGTCTCAGTATCTTTGAAAGTCATAGGACTTAACTTAAATATTGATTTATTATTATATAAAAATATTTTATAGATAAGCTCAGAGCAGTAATAAGCACTATCATCCATACTGAAAATATTATCGTATGGTTTGCCTTTTGATTTCAAAGCTCGTGTTATTGCATCTGAAATATATTTTTGATATTTAGATTTGACCCGCCCAACAACGACTTTAGGTTTATTTTGAGAATTAAAACTACGATTAAGAAAAGTGTCAATAGGAGTACAACATACACCTTTTGAAATAGCTTCAATAACAATAAATTCATTTTTGTCATTTTTAGCTACAACACCAATATGTGAAAAATTTGCTTCTTTATAACCTGTTGTTACTTTTTCAATAGCATCACATAAATCCCCACAGTCAAGATCTTGAAAAAGTAAATCACCTTGTTTTAGTTTAAAGTTTTTTGAATTAATATTATTATTTGAACAAGAAACTAAAAAAAAAATATTGATAAAAATAATAAGTATTTCATTTTTGCATTCAGTATTAAATTTTATTATAACGTAAATGATTATCCCGTAGGGATTTAGTTATTATAGTATTCAAGTTAATGTAAATGATTATCCTCGCTACCGCACGATTGTATCGTGTGGTATTTATTTTTATTTAATAACAATAACATTATCTAATATTCCTTTTTCTTTTTGGCAATAATGTAAACTATCAATTATTATGTCTTTATATTCGTTTCTTGTAAATACATCTAACCATTCAACTACTGCAAAACTAACAAAATAAACTCCTTCTGGATTATGAAATTTGTAATTACTACTCATGAGTCAAATGTAATAAAAATTATTGTTTTTATTAACGAACATTAAATTATTATTTATGTTTCTAAACCACACGATACAATCGTGCGGTAGCGGGGAAATATTAAATTATTACAAAATCTAAAAATTCTCACAAGGTATAGAACTAATAAGATTTTTTGTATATTCGGTTTTAGGATTTGAATATATTTGGTCCACGTCGCCTATTTCCTGTATCTCACCATCTTTCATAACTATCATTCTGTCTGACATAAACTTAACAACAGACAAATCGTGAGAGATAAAGATATAAGTAAAGTTAAATTCTTTTTTTAGTTTGTTTAACAGGTTAAGAACTTGTGCCTGTATAGACACATCTAATGCAGATACAGATTCATCGCAAACAATAAATTCGGGATTTAAGGACAAAGCACGTGCAATGCAAATCCTTTGTCGCTGTCCGCCAGAAAATTCGTGTGGATACCGATAGAAATGCGATTCATCCATATCTACTTCTTTCAGCAGTTCAATGGCTTTATTTTTACGGGCTTTATAATTTTTAATTATTCCATGCACTTTCATTGGCTCCATAATTGCTTCTCCAGCAGTAATATGAGGATTTAAAGATGAATAAGGGTCTTGAAATACAATTGAAATATTTTTTCGCAGTTTACGCAGTTCTCTGTTAGATAATTTTGTAATATCAACGCCTTTATAAATAATTTGTCCTTGTCCTGATTTTATAAGTTGCAATAAAGCTCGTCCCAGTGTTGTCTTTCCGCAACCGGATTCGCCTACCAAGCCCAATGTTTCACCAGGATAAACGTCAAAACTAACATTGTTCACAGCTTTTATATAGTCAGTTGTTTTGCCAAATATATTTTTATTGGTTGGAAAAAAGGTATTGAGATTTTTTACCTGTAAAACAGGTTTTTTTGTATATATCTTTTCTGTCTCCTTCTTTCTTTGTTCATCAGTAATTATCAAATTGTTCACAAAAGCAGTAATTGATTTTTGTTTTTCTGTTACCACACCATGAGCATCGGTTTTCATAAAATCCTTTATTGTAGGCAGGTATTTCAAATGTTTGTTTAAAGGCGGTCTGCATGCCAAGAGTCCTTTTGTATAAGGATGTTTGGGATTATGAAGTATATCATAAGTATTTCCTTTTTCAACAATTTTTCCTTTATACATAACAATAACATAATCAGCAAGTTCAGATATAACGGCTAAATCGTGTGTTATAAAGATAACGCTTGTGTCATACTTTTTTTGTAATTGTTTTATTAAATCAAGTATATTTTTTTGCACGGTAACATCAAGTGCTGTTGTTGGCTCGTCAGCTATAAGAATGCTTGGCTTACATGATATTGCCATTGCAATCATTACCCTTTGTTTTTGTCCACCGGATAACTGATGTGGATATGATTTGAAAATATGCCTGGGATTGTGTAGCCGGACTTCCTCAAATAAAGATAATGTTTTTTCTTTGGCTTGTTTTTTAGATGTTTTTTGATGTAACAAAATTGCCTCAGCAACTTGATTTCCACAAGTAAACACAGGATTAAGAGAAGTCATTGGTTCCTGAAATATCATTGCCATTTCTTTGCCTCTGTATCTTTGCATTTCTTTTTCAGATATTTTAAGAATATCAATACTTTGTCCATCATCTTTATGATAAATAATTTGTCCGTCAGTTATTTTTCCATAAGGGAAAGGGAGCAGTCGCATAACAGATAAGGAAGTAACAGATTTTCCGGAGCCGGATTCACCTACAATGCCAAGTATTTCAGCTTTATTCAAATTAAACGAGATGTTGTCAACAGCTTTTATATACGTGCTTTTAGTTTTAAATTCTGTTGTCAGATTTTTTATTTCTAAAAGAGTTTTTGATGACATTGTGTAAATAACAGATTAAGTAGTAAATAAATAATAGGATTAGATTTTGGGTTTTAGGTATTAGGCATGGGATGATTTTGGCGATATTTGATTAAATTTGTTAGTTTTTTAGATATTTCTGTGCAATCTGAAATAATTTTTGATAAAGTTTCTTTTGAAATATAACCAATCTTATAAGCTATTTCTGCTTGAGTTTGGACTTCTGCCGAGGAAGCTTTAGCTATATTAAAATAACGGATACTGAGCTTATTGCTTCCTGATTCTTCTCCTTCAGAAATATTACTTGGAATACTAACAGATGCCCGTCGTATTTAATCTTTTATTTCTTGTTTTTTTTCTTCAATATTAATTTCATTCGTCAACTTTGCCCATTCTCTCATTTTTCTATACAGATGTTCTTCAAATATAGGTGCTTTAGCTTTTATTCCTTGTCTCTTTTGTTTATTATACTCTAATATTTCCAGAGCCATAGAAGAATAAGCTTTAACTTCTTTTTCAGAAAATTTTTCTATTCTTTTTTTTAATGTCTCTATATGAATACTTGATTTATGTGTATCTTCATACATATCAACCATAGCATATATTTCAGCCAATTCCTTTTCATCCTCAGGATTTTTACTTTTCTCTAATTTGCTGATTAAATCTATAGCTTTAAGATATTCTTCTTTTGTTTCTATTTCTTCCATAGTTATTTTTTATTTATATGTTATAATTAAAGCAAAAGTAATAAAAAAGAGTTTAATAAATTAAAATTTAAAAAAAATATAACAATCTGATGTAATGTAATCTGCAAGTAGTGTCGTGGCAATTGTCCAATGTCGTTTTAAGTAAAATTTATGTTGTTGATTATTATTGCATTGTTGTTGTGCCGACTGTTGACTGCCGACTGTTGACTGCCGACTGTTGACTGCCGACTGTTGACTGTTGACTGTTGACTG
>CAZZDX010000223.1:0-5306 GCA_964653185.1 uncultured Bacteroidales bacterium | reverse complement strand
TTCCATACATTTGAATCCCATCCTGTGTAAAACAGTCCTGCAATAGTTCCAAATATAATAATCAAAACAGGAATTGCCGCATTAAACCATTTAGCATTATTATCTGAAAGTTCAGTATTATCTGAATTGCCATTATCATTAGTTAAATTAGATGTTTTAGGAAATCTTGCTCTTTTTTCAGCATAAAACATTGGACCAAAATCTCTTTTTTCTATAATTAATAATAGCACAAAAATTAAAGCAAAGACAGGATAAAAACGTGTATTTAATGAATTGATAAAAACGCTGTAAGCATTTTCGTTAATGCCAACAGAAGCTATGCCATCATTAATATAACTCAATTCTATACCTATCCATGTTGTAACAAAAGCTATTGAAGCTACAGGTGCAGCAGTAGAATCAACTATATAAGCCAATTTTTCACGCGAAATCTTTAACTTATCAGCAACAGGACGCATAGTATTGCCTACTACAAGAGTATTTGCATAGTCATCAAAAAAAATGGCTATACCCAAAAGCCATGTCATAAATTGCCCTGACCTTGATGTTTTGGCATATTTGGAAAAAATGTTTACTACGCCTTTCATCCCTCCATTTTTTGAAATTAAACTGACCATTCCTCCAATTAACATAGAAAAAATAATAATAGATATATGGTCGCTATTATTTAATGACTGGAGTATATATGTGTCAGCAACAGCAAATAAAGCTTTAAAAAATCCTGCAAAAAGCGATTGTCCCTGAAAGTAAAACATTATTAAAGTGCCTGAAAATATACCAATAAACAAAGCAGAAAAAACCTCTCTAAATAATAATGCTATAATAATAGCTATCAATGGCGGTATGATAGATGACCAAAGAGGTATGGGATTTACAAATTTTTTATAGCTAAAATTATCAACGTTGATATTAATATCTCCTTTTGAAATAAACTTGTAATGAAAATTTGCTGTTCCTTCTGAAACCTTTACTTTAATTAAATCACCATTAACAAAGACCTTTATCTCTTTGCCATTGTAATATTTTTTTTGTATGTCATTGTTAAGTATTAACTTAATTTCTGTTTTAACATTTTTTACTATAAACTTTGAAATTTCTACACTTATATCTTTTGATGAAAATACTGAATCTGTATGATTTATAATATGGTTAGCTTTTACTTCGGATGAAATAAAATTGAAAAGAAATAAAATTAAAAATAAAATTTTAAAAAAGGATTTCATTATTTTTTTGTTGGACAATATTGTCTATATATAATTTTAGTTAAGTCCCCTTAAATTATATTTGCCACAAATTATTCGCAAAGCTCATGAGATCACTTCGTTAAGTTCACAAATTAAAAACGAATTAATCCACCTAAGGCGGATTATCAAAATTAAAAATTTAACAGTTTAACCATTAACCCGCAAGGTTTCAAAAACCTTGCGGGTATTAATAAAAAACGAATTTGTAGTCGTTAATAGTTCAGCATCTCTTTTACAGCTTTAACAATACCATCAACATCAAATCCACATTCTTTATAAAGTTCAGATTGCGAACCTTGTTCAACAAAATAATCATGTATGCCTAATCTTTTTACTTTTGCATCTGCCTCAGGCAGATTATCATTCATAAATTCAATTACAGCACTACCCATTCCACCAACAATAGTTCCATCTTCTACGGTTATTATTTTTTTAAATTTTTTAAATATTTGTTTTAATAAATCTCGATCAATTGGTTTAACAAATCTCAAATCATAATGTGCTGCATTTATACCTTTTTTTTCTAATATTTCACAAGCTTTTATTACATGATTTCCAACACTACCTATTGTCAATATAGCAATATCTTCTCCGTCTTTAATTTTTTGTCCTTTTCCTATCTCAAGTTTTTTAAAAGGTGTCTTCCAGTTTTTCATCACGCCATTACCTCTTGGATAACGAATAGAAAAAGGGCATGATATATCATCAAGTTGAGCTGTGTACATCATATTACGAAGTTCTTCCTCGTTAATAGGAGCAGCTACAATCATATTAGGAACACAACGCATATAAGCAAGGTCAAAAAAACCATGATGTGTTGCACCATCTTCTCCTACCAAACCGCTTCTATCCAAACAAAATACAACATGCAATTTTTGTAAAGCTACATCATGAATTGTCTGGTCATAAGCTCTTTGCATAAAACTGGAATAAATATTACAAAAAGGAATAAAACCCTGTGTTGCTAATCCTGCTGAAAAAGTAACAGCATGTTGCTCGGCAATACCTACATCAAAAACTCTGTCAGGCATTTCAGTCATCATCAGATTTAGCGATGAACCTGTTGACATAGCAGGAGTAATACCTATTATCTTATCATTTTGTCTTGCAAGTTCAATAATAGTTTTACCAAAGACCTCCTGATATTTAAGAGGTTTATCTTTATCATCCGATTGCTTTATTATCTCACCGGTATCCTTATTAAATAAACCCGGAGCATGAAACTTTGTCTTTTCTTTTTCTGCCTGTAAAAAACCTTTACCCTTTACTGTAACACAATGCAAAAGTTTTGGCCCGGGAAATTTTTTAATTTCTTTAAGAACTTTTACTAAATGAATGACATCATGTCCATCAACAGGACCTAAATATCTGAATTTGAGAGCTTCAAACAAATTACTTTGCTTTAATAAAGTCAATTTTATGACATGTTCTATTTTTTGAATCGTGCTACGAATATGATATCCGTAATCTCTCTCACCGCCCAAGAATTTCCATATCTTATCTTTCAATCTGTTATAAGTATGAGAAGTAACTATATCTGTCAAATATTCTTTTAAGGCACCTACACTTTGGTCAATAGCAATATTATTATCATTAAGAACAACAAGTAAGTTGGTATTAGAGACGCCGGTCTGATTTAAGCCCTCAAAAGCCATACCAGCAGATATTGAGCCATCACCTATAACGGCAATATGACGACGCTCATTATCTCCTTTAAGATTAGAAGCTACAGCCATTCCTAATGCTGCTGAAATAGAAGTAGAAGAATGTCCTACTCCAAATGCATCATATTCACTTTCATTTATTTTTGGAAACCCGCTTATCCCTTTATACATACGGTTTGTATTAAACACTCCTTTCCTGCCTGTAAGTATCTTATGACTATATGCCTGATGACCAACATCCCAAACTAATTTATCATAAGGAGTATTAAAAACATAATGTAATGCAACTGTCAGTTCAACAGTCCCAAGACTTGCACCAAGATGACCGGGATGCTTGGAAACAGTATCAATAATAAATTGTCTCAATTCTTTACAAACCTGAGGTAATTCTTCTTCTTTTAATTTTCTTAAATCAGAAGGAAAATTTATATTCTCTAATAAATTATATTTTACTTCTTTCATTTTTTTTTATAAATAAATTTTCCTTTTTTTGTTTTTAAAAAATTCGTAAAATAAAATATCATCAGTTATTTAATCTGTATTATTCATAAATTGAATTATATTTTATTATCATTAGCCCCGTCCTTCAGGGCGGGGTATAGTTTTAAGCAACATCCACCTCAGCGAAATTTTGGAAATTTTATTTTTTTATTTTATAAAATTTCCAAAATTTCGCTGAGGGCATAGTGACCTTATCCTTGTCCCCGACTTAAAAGGCGGGGCTAATGATATATATTTTCTGAAAATTTATGAATAATGCAGATTAAACGCAAAAATATTACTTTATTACTTAAAAAATTTACAAATTTGATATAATCTCTAAAAAAAATTGTTTTTTTGCATATTATAAAAAATTATACTAATGAAAAGAACAAAAATAAACAAACTTCTTAAATCAAAAGAATTTGAGAATATTGTAAACGTAAAAGGATGGGTAAGAACCAAACGTATAAGCAAAAATATAGCTTTTATTAATTTGAATGATGGTTCTACAATTAAAAATATTCAAATTGTTATTGATTTGAATAATACAAATGAAAAAATTTTAGACAGGATAAATACAGGAACTGCTATTTCTGCTGACGGTAAATTATTAAAATCTCAAGGCAAAGAACAAAATGTTGAACTCCTTGCTGCTCATATTGAAATATTAGGCGAAGCTGACCCTGATGAATATCCTTTGCAACCAAAACAACATTCTTTGGAATTTTTAAGAGAAATAGCACATCTGAGGTTTAGAACAAATACTTTTGGAGCAATAACAAGAATAAGACATTCAATGATTTTTGCAATACATAAATTTTTTAATGATAAGGGCTTTTATAATATTCATACACCAATAATAACAGGAACCGATGCCGAAGGTGCAGGAAAAATGTTTAGGGTCTCTACTTTAGACCCAAAAAATCCACCTTTGTGTGATAATGGTAAAGTGGATTTTAAAAAGGACTTTTTTGGAAAAGAAACAAATCTTACTGTGTCCGGACAGTTAGAAGCTGAGTTGGCAGCTCTCGCATTATCGCAGGTATATACTTTTGGACCTACTTTTAGAGCTGAAAATTCAAATACTACCCGTCATCTTGCAGAATTTTGGATGATAGAACCTGAAATAGCTTTTGCTGATATAAATGACAATATGGACCTGGCAGAAGAAATGCTAAAATATCTTGTTAAATATGCTCTGGATAATTGTCCTGATGACATAGATTTTCTCAATAAACGACTTATTGAACAGGAAAAAAATAAAAAACAAACTGAACGTTCTTCAATGAACCTTATTGAACGACTAAATTTTGTTTTAGAAAATGACTTTGCAAGAATTACTTATACTCAGGCAATAAATATATTAAAAGATTCCAAGCCAAATAAAAAGAAAAAATTTGAATATATTATCAATGACTGGGGCATTGATATACAATCAGAACACGAACGATATCTTGTAGAAAAACATTTTAAAAAACCTGTTATCGTAACTGACTATCCAAAAGATATTAAAGCATTTTATATGAAACAAAATGATGATAATAAAACTGTAAGAGCAATGGATGTTTTGTTTCCGCAAATAGGAGAGATAATAGGCGGTTCTCAGAGAGAAGAAGTTTATGACAAATTATTAACCAGAATGACAGAACTTGATATCCCAAAACAGGAAATGAAATGGTATTTAGACACACGCAAATTCGGAACTGTTGTTCACAGCGGTTTTGGTTTGGGATTTGAACGGCTAATGCTCTTTGTTACAGGAATGAACAATATCAGAGATGTCATACCTTTTCCAAGAACACCTAAAAATGCAGAATTTTAAAGAATGATGGAACGCCAGTTTGTCTAAAAAACCTCTGTTTTTATTAAAATTTTGCTCAAAAATAAGACGATTTAAGCAATAATCAAAATTTAA
>CAZZDX010000222.1:1730-5376 GCA_964653185.1 uncultured Bacteroidales bacterium | reverse complement strand
TTTCTTATTCAGATTCAGGAATTTATTATTGCAGCATAACAAATACAATAGTAACCGATTTAACTTTATGGCGTAGGTTAATAAAAGTAAATGTGGATACTGCAACAGGTATAAAAAAAGAAAAAGAAAAAAAACAAGTAAAACTTTATCCCAACCCTGCAACAAAGCGAATAACAATTGAATTTAACAGCCCAATTAAAAAAAATACATTCTTTGAATTATATGATGTTTTGGGAAATAAAGTTATGAGCAGGCAATTGCCAGGTAATAATAACAAGGTAAATGTTTCAACAAAGAGTTTCAACAAAGGTGTTTATTCTTACAGAATAACAGTTAACGATAAAGTAATTTCAACAGATAAATTAATTATTATAAAAAAATAATATTATGAAATTATCACAAATAATATTGTTCCTGTTATTACCATTAATAACTGTTTCGCAGGTAAAACAATATTACAGGGAAAATAATTTTACTGCAACAATTACCTCATCAACTAATACTTGCGATTGTAATGGAACTGCAACAGTTTTAGCTACAGGCGGAACAGAACCATATACTTATTTATGGAGTGATCCAAACTCTCAAACTACTGAAACAGCTACAGGGCTATGTGTAGGAACTTATACTGTTACTGTTACAGGTGCAAATGGTTGTACTGATACTGAATCAGTTGAAATATTACATGATTGTTCTTGTACTGGTTGTGATATAGTTTTTCACGATGGAGACGATGCTTCTAATTTTTTTACTCAAAATGGGAGCTATACTGCTGATGATATTACTATATGTATAAATGGAATATTTACTGTTAATCATAACATTACAATTCAAAATAATTGTATAGTTTATTTAGGAGAGGATGAAAATACAGGAGAGAATGCCAGAATTAATATAGCTGATGGTTATACACTTACAATAAATAATTCAACATTAATGGCATGCTATAATATGTGGGATGGCATTTATATTGAAAGCCCAAATTCTGCACTAATAGTTAATGATAATTCTGTTATTCAGGATGCTAAAAATGCTGTGGTATCAAAAAATGGTGGAGTATTTCATATTGATAATGCTATTTTTCAACATAATCGTAATAATTTGAGTGTCTATCATTACTGGGATGGTGCTATACATCCGGGAACAATAGAAAACACAACATTTACCGGAGGCAATTTACTCGTTCCTTATATTGGAGAACCAACAATTACAGGTATATTGACTAATGAGATATATAATTTTACTATTGGTGATAATAACAGTTTTGATAATATGAACTATGGTATACGGGCAAAGCAAGGAGAACACTTAACAGCACGAAATTGTGATTTCACTAATTGTAATACAGCAATTGTTTGTGTTGATGTTAAAAAATTAGTAACTTTTGAAAATAATAATATTACAGATATAGCAGATGATGGGATTTATGTAGTTGGTTGTGCCGGTGCCCAAATAAATGATAATCAAATTACAAATATTGGTGAAACAGGCATAGCTTTTGAGAATGCTATTCATACAGGAGGTCCTGTATTTATAAACTCAAACAACATATCTGATACAAAAAATGGTATAAGAGTTACAAATATTACTTGCGATCCCGGTGAGATTTCAAACAATAATATTTTTCTGATAACTCTGCCTTCTGACCCTGGTGGTGCTTTAAGACCTGCTGGTATAAAATTAGAAGGGTGCCATAATATAACTATGGAACAAAATACTATTACAAGTGATAATGCCTGGGTTTGGTGGACAAGGGGTATCCATTGCTTAAACACAGAGAATAGTGTTATACATAAAAATACAATAAAAGAGGTTGGCACAAGTATTTTATTTGGTGGTAGTGCCTTCCCAAGTTATTTAACCTGTAATGAAATAGGAGAATCTGTTCTCGGTGTCGCTTTAGAATGGTGCGGCACCGGTATAGGAGAACAGGGCGGACCTGACTGTGCTGATTTAAGTGATAACAGATGGACAAATACTACATGGGGTGGATGGGAAGGACATACGGAATCGTTTTGGTCTTTTGGGAAGACTTCAAAATTTTATGTTAGAGGAAACTTAGGAAGTGAGTATATTCCTGATGTAAATCTTAATGTTCCTGATCCACCAGAAGACCCTTATTTTCTACCTATACAACAACCAATTATTAACTATGAATGTGAGTATTCTGACAATTGTGGCTCAAAATCAGGTAAGAGCGGACAAAATAATTATGAAGCGGAACGTAAAATAGCAAATAATGAAATTAATTATGCTGTATTTCCAGAAGAACAGGAATGGCTCAGTAAAAACTATGTTTATTACAAAACAAAACAGGATACTGCTATTTTGGATTATAATCCTGTATTTTCCCATTTCAGGGATAGTATGGATATTACAAATGCAGGTTTATTATATACAATTAATCAAATGATAAACGATACATCAGGTAATATATCACAAATAATTGCATATAATAACAGTATTACACCTGAAAATATAGTAGAAGAAAATCAAAAAACAGTAAATAATATTTATTTGAATACTTTTGCACAGGGAACAGATAGTTTAACAACAATCCAAAAAAATCAGTTAATTTCAGTTGCCGAGCAGTGTCCTTACAAAGGAGGTAATGCAGTATTCAGTGCAAGAATTTTATTGTCAAAAGTTGATACAATAAAGTATATAGGCAATTGTGATGATATAGATACTAGTTCAAGTAAATCATCTCAATATATATCAACTAATTTAGATGATAATGGAGAGCTCGTACCTAACGGTAGTTTTGAAGAACATACTGATTGCCCTGATTTTTATCATGATAATTGTTCTTATGCATTTCCTTGGAATATCCCAGCAAATCATTATGATACACCTGATTATTTGCATTCATGCGGGACAGACGGTTCAAGTACACCAAATAATAGTGCCGGTTATCAAGTTCCATTCCAAGGAGAGGCTTATATGGGATTATTGACATATAGTTTTGATTCTGGTCATGGTGAAGTAAGAGAATATATTCAAGCCCCTTTAAAATCAGAATTACGAGCTAAAGATACATATAAAGTTAAGTTTTATGTTAGCCGTGCAGAAAATTTTAGATATGCGACAGATAAAATTGGTGCTTATTTTTCTGTTAATCCTGTTGTTGCTGATAGTAATTTTAATCCCTTATCTTCATATATACCCCAAATATGTAATGATTCAGGAAATGTCATAACAGATACTTTAAATTGGGTTAAAATATCTGGAGAGTTTAAAGCATTGGGAGGAGAAAAATATATAACAATAGGTAATTTTTCAAATGATTCCAATACTACAGTAATTGATTTAGGACAAGGTGATGACTGGGCATATTATTACATAGATAGTGTATCAGTATATTTAAAAGATTCTACTGCAAATATTGAAGAAGAAGAAAATACAAAAGAACATAACATTCAAACAGTAAAACTTTATCCTAACCCTGCAAAAGAGCAAATAACAATAGAATTTAACAGCCGTATTAAAGAAAATACATATTTTGAATTATATGATATATTAGGTTCTAAAGTTATGTACAGGCAATTGCTCAGTAATAACAACAAAGTAAATGTTTCAACAAAGAGTTTAAACAAAGGTGTTTATTCTTACAGAATAACAGTTAACGATAAAGTAATTTCAACAG
>CAZZDX010000222.1:0-1630 GCA_964653185.1 uncultured Bacteroidales bacterium | reverse complement strand
ATAAATTAATTATTATAAAAAAATAATTAGTGCTTATAATCAAATTTTGTTTTTTGTAATTCTTCATTGGCTTTTATCACTTTATCTTTTAAACTCTCCTTAAAAGCAACAATTTTGTTATGTATTTCTTCATTATTAGTTGCTAATATTTGTGCTGCAAGTATTGCCGAATTTTTAGCAGCATTAAGACCAACAGTTGCAACAGGTATTCCTGGAGGCATTTGAATCATAGAGAGAATAGCATCCAATCCTTGTAATGTAACTTTAATAGGAACGCCTATCATACTTGATAATCAGTCTGGAGGTACTGAAGATGTTTTTATTGCATGTTTTGACCAATATAATCTTAATAATTTATGGCTTAACAAAGCTCATGGTGGTAACAGGGATATTGCAAATTCTATTACGCTTAATAATGATGGAAGTGGTTTTATTACAGGGTTTTTTTATGATGATATTACTTTTGAAGGACCGGATATGGCTAATTTAATCACTGAACCAAATGCATTTTCTGATATTTATATCGCTCGTTTCTCAACATATTCAGGAGATTATCGTATTGATGCAATTCCAAATGATTCAACTTTTGGTTTTGAAAATAATAATATTTGTATTTATCCTAATCCGGCTGAAAATTATATTAATATTAAATTTAATCTTTCTGATACATCTGATATTATTATAAATATATATGATATTATGGGCAGAAAATTATTGAATATAAATAAACAAAATATTTCAAAAGAATTTATTAATTATGATATATCAGGATTTACAAAAGGATTATATTTTATTACTATTATAGCTAATAATAAACAATATGTTAAAAAAATATTTAAAAATTAAAGCAATGAAAAAAAAATTTTTTCTTATAATATTTTTTATTTCTTTTATAATAAATGTTAAAAGCCAGGTAAATACACAGGATTCATTAGCATTGGTGGATTTTTATAATTCCACTGACGGTGATAATTGGATAGACAATACTAATTGGTTAACTGGACCTGTTAGCTCATGGTTTGGAATAACGGTTGAAAATAATTATGTGGTTTGTATAAAGTTTAAATTTAATAATAATTTATGTGGTGAGGTTCCTGAATCAATTGGAAATTTAACACATTTAAGACACTTACGGTTAAACAATAATCCTTTATCTAAACCTTTACCTGATACATTAGAAAATTTAATAAATTTAGATACTTTAGCAATAGGAGGTAATGGTGCATATTGGGAATTTCCTCAAAATATTGGTGATTTAACTAGTTTAAAAGTATTGGATTTATCTTTTTCTAATTTAACAGGCGAAATCCCTGAATCAATTGGAAACTTAATTAATTTAAGAGAATTATATTTGACCTATAATGATTTTAGTGGTTCTAATTTATGTGGTGAGATTCCTGCATCATTAGGGAATTTGGTAAATCTAAGAATCTTACGTTTGGATAATGATAATTTATGTGGTGAGGTTCCTGATTCATTAGGAAATTTAATAAATTTAAGATATTTAGATTTACATTATAATAAATTTTCTAAACCCTTACCTGATACATTAGAAAATTTAATAAATTTAGATACTTTATCACTACTGACCGACTAAATTTTAAATAAAGGGGTACTTCCAAATGGTTTC
>CAZZDX010000221.1:0-5393 GCA_964653185.1 uncultured Bacteroidales bacterium | reverse complement strand
TGTTATCATGAAGATTTATGTGTTGCGGGTAATTGCAGAGTTTGTGTTGTAGAACAAATTGGCAATAAAAATTTACCTGCTTCTTGTTGCACTCCTGTTACACAAGGAATGGAAATTTTAACCAATAGCCGTAAAGTTAGAAATGCAAGAAAAACAATAATAAAATTGTTGCTTTCTGAACACGATGCAGATTGTACAAAATGTTATAAAAATGGCAATTGCGAATTGCAGGATTTAGCCAAAGAATATTGTCCGGAGGAAACTGAGTTTTATATTGATTTGCTAAAAGATAAAGTTTTTACAATTGATATGGCCTCCCCTTCTATCATCAAAGATGACAGCAAATGTATAAAATGTCAACGTTGTGTAAGAACATGTGCTGAAATTCAGGGCGTTAGTGCATTAACTGCTGCATTCAAAGGAGCAGATATAAAAATATCAACATTCTTTGAAAAACCAATATCAGAAGTAGTATGTACAAACTGTGGACAATGTATTAACCGCTGTCCAACCGGAGCTTTGGTAGAAAAACGATATATTAATGAAGTATGGAATGCTATTGACGATACAACTAAACACGTTGTTGTTCAAACTGCTCCTGCCACAAGAATTGCTCTTGGCGAAGAACTTGGTTATGAACCGGGACAAAGAGTAACAGGTAAAATGGTTACTGCTCTTAAACAATTAGGTTTTGATTCTGTGCTTGATACTGATTTTACAGCTGATTTAACAATTATGGAAGAAGGCACAGAACTGTTAACCCGACTGAAAAGAGCGTTAGTTGATAAAGATACAACTGTGGCATTACCAATGACAACTTCTTGTTCTCCAGGCTGGATTAAATTCTGTGAACATGCTTTCCCTGAATTTTTACCTAATATTTCTACTTGTAAATCACCACAGCAAATGTTTGGACCTCTGTCAAAAACTTATTATGCAGAAAAAAAGAATATTGATCCGAAAGATGTAGTATGTGTATCTATTATGCCTTGTACTGCTAAGAAATTTGAATCTGACAGACCTGAAATGACTGATAGCGGATATAAAGATGTGGATTATGTTTTAACTACAAGAGAACTTGCATTAATGATTAAACAGGCAGGAATTGATTTCCTGAAATTAGAAGATAGTAAATATGATCCTCTGATGGGGGCTTCAACTGGTGCAGCTGCAATATTTGGAGCTACAGGCGGTGTTATGGAAGCTGCTTTGCGTACAGCTTATGAAATTGCTACAGGAAGAGAAGTTCCTTTCAAAAATCTTAATATTATGCCTGTTAGAGGAATGGATGGTGTGAAAGAAGCTAAGGTTTTATTTGAAGATTGTTTACCTGACTGGAGTTTTTTAAATGGTGTTGAATTAAGTGTAGTAATAGCACATGGACTTGCAAATGCAAGACAAGTTCTACAATCTGTTAAAGATGGCAAAGCAAATTATCATTTTATTGAAATAATGGCTTGTCCGGGCGGTTGCTTAGGTGGTGGAGGACAACCTATTCCTACAAGTCCTGAAATAAGACAAAAACGTACACAAGCTACTTATGAAGAAGATATGAATATGCCTATTCGTAAATCACACAATAATCCTGAAATAAAACAAATTTATGAAGATTATCTTGAGAAACCATTAGGACATAAATCTCATCATCTATTACATACTAAATATTCAAAAAGAGAAAAATATTAATATTTATCAAATTTTAAATACTATTTATCTTTCAATTATCAGAGAAACATATTAAAAAATATATTTCAAGGATCAAATTTAATCTAATCCAAAAGTATGCTTATGGAAAAAAGAATCGGAACAACACTTATTCTTGTAGAAAACAAGGATAACATACCTAAACTTAATAATATCTTAAATAAACATTCCTCTATTATCATTGGGAGACAAGGTATTCCTTTAAGAAATAAAGATATTAATATCATTTCTATTGTTATTGAAGGTACAACTGATGAGCTCGGTTCTTTAACAGGACAAATCGGTAGATTGAATGGAATCTATGTTAAATCAATGTTAATGAAAAAATAAAACATATAAAATATCCATGAGAACATACGGGTTATCCGTCAGTTGACGGATAACACAAGGAAATGATTATAAGCAAAAAAATATTGTTATGCGCCATTAATGATTGATACAAAATAAATACTAATTATAAATTTAAAGGAAATTATTATGAAAACAAAAAGATTAATTATTGCTACTTTACTGGGAGTAATATTTGGGTTTGTGTGTTTTGGTTTTGCCTCCGGTGGACAAAATGAAATATCAAAAATATTAGCTGTAAACATTATTCTTGGCAGAACACTTATTGGTGTTGCTATTGGGATAAGCAGATTTTCATTAAAACATTGGTCTTTACACGGATTGATAATGGGTTTGGTCTTTAGTTTACCAGGTGCTTTTGGTGCAATGTTAGGTCCTGAAAATCCGGAATTTAATCATACAATGTTATTTGTTTCTACAATTGTAATGGGAATGATTTATGGATTTCTAATTGAACTGATTACTTCTGTTTTATTTAAAGCGAAACAATAGCAATAAGCATATTACAACTATTATCAAGTTGTGTTGGCAGAAAAGATAAAGAGCAAAATAAAAAACTTGACGGAAAAATTGCTAATCAAGAAAGTGTGAAAGCAATAAATGAACCGGTAAAAAATTTAGAAAATAAAGATAAAAGAATACAAAGTGATTGTATTAAAATTTTATATGAAATAGAATATCTAAAACCAGAATTAATTGCAGGTTATCAGAATATAATAGAAAACAGAATAAATGAATGCGAAAAAGATGCACAGAAAAAAAGGCTGAAAAAAGTAATAAAACAAATGAATTAACCACACATAACATACATACTAATAGTCAAAAATATCAGTATGTGTGATACACAGATGTTATTTTAAATTATATTATTTTAATTATCTAAGAAATATATTAAAAAATATATTTCAAGGATCAAATTTAATCTAATCCAAAAGTATGCTGATGGAAAAGAGAATCGGAACAACACTTATTCTTGTAGAAAACAAGGATAACATATCAAAGCTTAATAATATCTTAAATAAGCATTCCTCTATTATCATTGAGAGACAAGGTATTCCTTTAAGAAATAAAGGTATTAATATCATTTCTATTGTTCTTGAAGGAACAACTGATGAGATAGGTTCTTTAACAGGCCAAATCGGTAAATTGAACGGAATTCAGGTTAAATCAGTGTTATTGAAACAGATGAATTGTTAATTAGATACTGAATCCGTGAAGGTATTCGTCATTGCGCGGAATGTAGAGACGTTGCATGCAACGTCTCTACATTCCGCCACGAAGCAATCTCTCCGATTATAAAGGGATTGCTTCGGTCGCTGCGCTCCATCGCAATGACGGTAAGTTTATAATTTCATTCACGGATTCAGGTAGAAATTAAAAAAACAAAACAGAAATTGATTTAAGAATTTAAACATATGAAAAATATTACACCCTCAGAAGTATGGGCTGAAAATGTCGTAAAACAAGATGAAATTGATAAATATCTTATTAATGGAAAAGATTTTATTGATGAAAACATAATTGGGAATAATCTGTCGAATAATACAAAGCCAGAGAAACAACGAATACGGGATATATTAAAAAAATCGCTTGATATAGAACGGCTTGAACCTGACGAAACAGCAGCATTGTTAAATGTAACAGATACTGAAATGTGGGAAAAAATGTATGAAACAGGACTTCAGGTTAAGAGAAAAGTATATGACAACAGGATTGTGTTTTTTGCTCCTTTATACTGTGCTAACTTATGTGTTAATAATTGTCAGTATTGTGGCTTTAGAAAAGATAATAAAGAAGAGAAAAGAAGAATACTTAACATGGATGAAATAAGACAGGAAACAGAAGCTGTTGTATCCCAAGGTCATAAAAGAATGATAGTCGTTTATGGGGAACATCCTAAATCTAATATTGACTATATGTGTGATTCCATTAAAACAATTTATAATGTTAAAAAGAAAGCCCCAAAAGGACTTGGATATGGTCAGATTAGAAGAGTAAATATTAATGCAGCTCCAATGAGCATTAATGACTTAAAAAAATTACAGAGAGCAGGAATAGGAACTTATCAGGTATTTCAGGAAACTTATCATAAACCAACCTATAAAAATGTTCATCCTTCAGGTCCAAAATCCAATTATCAATGGCGACTTTATGCTTTACACAGAGCTATGGATGCAGGAATAGATGACATAGCAACAGGCGCATTATTTGGACTTTATGACTGGCGATTTGAAGTTATGGGACTTTTATACCATGCTATTGACCTTGAAAGACAATTTGGAATAGGACCTCATACTATTTCTTTTCCAAGAATGACACCTGCTGCAGGTTCTTTTATTAGCACAAATTCTAAATATTTAGTTAACGACTCTGATTTTAAAAAACTCGTAACAGTATTACGACTTTCTGTCCCTTATATAGGACTTATTATTACTGCAAGAGAGCAAGCAAAACTCAAAAAAGATGTAATTCAAGTTGGTTGTACTCAAACTGATGCTTCAACAAAAATAGGAATAGGCGGTTATACAGAAGATTTAAAAAAAACTGGAAAAATGCAGAAAAATGAACAAGTAAAAAACAAACAACAATTTTTGCTTGGTGATACACGAAAATTAGACGACGTTATAAAAGAATTATCTGAAATTGGAATGATTACTTCTTTCTGTACCGCAGGTTACAGATGTGGCAGAACAGGTGATAAAATAATGGGATTACTGAAAAATTGTATTGAAGGAAAATTTTGTAAACTTAATGCTGTCCTTACTTTTAAAGAATATCTTGATGATTATGCTTCTGAACAAACAAAAAAAATTGGCGAAGAACTAATACTTAAAGAACTTAATGAAATTGAAGCAATGGACTTTTATAAAAAAGGAAATTTATTAAAAATTTTTAAAGAAAATTATTCAAAAATATACAATGGTGAAAGAGATATCTATATATAATAATTGGTTCTTCGGTAAAATTTGTGGAAAAAATATTATATGGACAAAAATTATAATTGACCTAATTTCTAATTGTTCTAATTTCTAAATAAATCCCAAGAACCAAGTCCTAATTGGGTTATTGGGAGTTTGGGTACTTTTTAGAGTAATCCGCCTAAGGCAGATATAAGATAGCGTTACGTAAGATAAATAAAATTTTATAAAAGACAAAAATTATAATTGACATAAAAAATGACCAATATCCAATGTGCCGGGGTCTAATTGGTCATTAGAAATTGGAATTTGATTAGGTCAATTAGGTTGATTAGAGCAATTAGAAATTTAATTATCGTTACTATGTTTTTAATAATAAAATTGCAAGAGACAAATTTATACCATTGGACATATATACTCTTT
>CAZZDX010000220.1:0-5402 GCA_964653185.1 uncultured Bacteroidales bacterium | reverse complement strand
ATCCTGATGTGCCTTTTGTTTATGCTAATTTTGGGGTTAAATTTTAATGTCTGATAAAAATTAAAATCCTGCCAAATTTTTTGTATCTTTGTATTTTTAAATTTTGCATCAGTTGGCATTTGATTGATGTCTGACTCATAAAATACTATTACATTGACATGTAATGCTGTGTCTAAAAAAAACTAATTTTATGAAAAATCTGAATATGAACGAGAAGGAATGGTTTAACAAAGGTATTGCCCTTGGCAATCTTGAAAGACATGAAGAAGCAATAAAGGCATTTGAGAAAGCCATTGATATAAATCCACAAAATGACAATGTATGGTGGAACAAAGGTGTTGCCCTTGGCAAGCTTAAAAGATACGAAGAAGCAATAAAGTCATTTGATAAAGCCATTGAGATAAATCCACAGAACGACGAGTCCTGGTTTAATAAAGGTGTTGTCCTTGGCATGCTTGAAAGATATAAAGAAGCGATAGATGCTTATGAGAAAACCATTAAGATAAATCCACAAAATGACAAGGCATGGAACAACAAAGGTGTTGTCCTTGGCAAGCTTGAAAGATATGAAGAAGCGATAAGTGCTTATGATAAAGCCATTGAGATAAATCCACAGAATTACAATGCATGGTTTAACAAAGGTTTTGTCCTTGGCAAGATTGGAAGACATGAAGAAGCAATAAGTGCTTATGAGAAAGCCATTGAGATAAATCCACAGAACGACGAGTCCTGGTTTAATAAAGGTGTTGCCCTTGACAAACTTGAAAGATATGAAGAAGCGATAAAGGCATTTGAGAAAGTCATTGAGATAAATCCAAAGAATGACAAGGCCTGGTATAACAAAGGTGTTGTCCTTGGCAAACTTAAAAGATACGAAGAAGCAATAAGTGCTTATGAGAAAGCCATTGAGGTGAATTCACGAAATGACAAGGCCTGGTATAACAAAGGTGTTACCCTTGGCAATCTTAAAAGATACGAAGAAGCAATAAAGTCATTTGATAAAGTCATTGATATAAATCCACAGAATGACAATGCATGGTATAACAAAGGTGTTGTCCTTATCAATCTTAAAAGATATGAAGAAGCAATAAGGGCTTATGAGAAAGCCATTAAGATAAATCCACAGAATGACAAGTCCTGGTTTAACAAAGGTATTGCTCTTGGCAAGTTTGAAAGACATAAAGAAGCGATAAAGGCATTTGAGAAAGCCATTGAGATAAATCCACAGAATGACGATGCCTGGCATAACAAAGGTGTTGCCCTTGTCAATCTTAAAAGATACAAAGAAGCAATAAGTTCTTATGAGAAAGCCATTGAGATAAATCCGCAGGGTGCTTTACCCTACACCAACCTGGGAGAACTCTTTTTTAATCTTGGAAATCTTAAAGCTGCTTCTGAAAAGGTTGAAGATGCACTTAAAATAAATGACAATTTTATTTCTGCACTGATACTAAAAGGGAAAATTAGTATTGAAGAAAAAAATTATACTGATGCAAGCAAATCTTTTAAAAAAGCAATTTCTTTGGATATGGGTGATCCAAAACTTTTCCTCTGGGATGCTTATGCTAATTACCTTTATGCAGAATTTTCTTTGGATTCAGGAGATGAAAGGTATCAGGAGGAAATATCTGCAATTATAAGAAAGTTGGAAAAAGCAGAAAAATTGCTTCCTAAAAAACAAAAATATGAAAAAGAAGAAATAAAGCCGTATATTCTGTATTTTTTAGCATGCTTTTACATTAAAAGTAAGGATTTCTTTGCAGCAAAAGAAAAACTTGAAGAGTGTATCAAGTTAAAATCAAAATCTCTAAGAAAAGCAACTGTCCGTAATTTGCTTGGCAATATCTGGAACTATAAAATTAAACCATCATGGTGGCAATGGTGGTTTTATTCACCTTTACCTTCACCTTTATTTCGTTGGACTAAAATAATTATATTTTGTGTTCTTATATTACTTATTTCTGCACTATTATTGCTTCACCCATTTATTCCTGTATGGCTTTCTTCTCTTAAAGAAAATTTTCAAGTAAACTGGACCCTGTATATATTTCTTATTACACTTTTAATCATAATCCTGATTTCGCCAAATATAAAACTCATAAGAGCAAAAGATATTGAAGTAGAATTGCGTTCCCCGCCATCCTTTGAGTTTGGTCTATCTCCTATGGTAATGGAAGCAAAAATAATGGAAATGGAAAAAAGTATACCATCTTCTATGATAATGGAAGAAAAAATAAAGAAAATTGGAGAAAAATATCCAAAAAAATAGGAATGAATAAGATAAAAACAATCTTAACGCATTTCAGAAATCAATAGTGAAAGCAGAAAGAGATGAAAGTTATTATATTTGCAAATAATATAAAAATACAAAATATTATTGTTGAATAAATTTAATAAATTTAAAAAGATATTAAGTAAAATAAACCAAATTGGGTTGCATAATTGTTCTCAATAATTTAAGAAGAACAAAAAACTAATGAAAACACAACATAAAGTAATATTTGGAAATTGTATGAGTATGACGGAATTATCCGAAGGAAGTGTCCATTTTATCATTACTTCACCGCCTTACTTTAATGCACCATTTGATTACAAAGGACTATTTGAAAACTATGAGCAATATCTTGGTGTATTAAAACAAATGGCAAAAGAATCTTATCGGGTTTTGCAAAACGGAAGGATTTTTGCATTGAATATTGATGATATGCTTGTAAACGGACAAAAATATCCAATTACAGCAGACGCAATTAAAATTTTTCAAAGTGTTGGTTTTCGTTACAGAGATAAAATTGTGTGGAAAAAACCTGACGGATATTTAAGAATCAGCAAACGAAGCGGTGTTTTGCTTCAAAATCCATATCCAATGTATTTTTATCCTGATAATTTATTAGAAAGCATTGTTATTTTTCAAAAAGGAATATTTGACTATCGGTCAATTTCAAAGGAAATCAGGGAACAATCTAAAATTGATAAAAAAGAGTTTCAAAGTAACAATTGGCATAAAACCATTTGGGAAATGACAAATGTTTTGCCAGGTTCAAAACTGGAAAAAAATATTGCAGCATTTCCTGATGAATTGGCTTATCGTTTAATCAAATTATTTTCTTATATCGGAGAAACAGTTCTTGACCCATTTCTCGGAAGTGGAACAACAATGAAAGTAGCACGACAACTTAAAAGAAATTCAATAGGTTATGAAATTATACGAGATTTGGAAAGTATCATTAGGAAAAAAACTAATTTTGAAATAAATAAAAATAGTGATACCTTTGAAGTTGTAGAACGAAATAATGGAAAATATAGATTTGTAACACTTAAATATATAGAAAGAAAAAAGAATGCAGATAACAGCAAAAATAACAGGAATTGAGTATCAAATAAAACTTGCAAGCAAATTAAAAGTTTTTGAATTTAAGGACTTTGATATTAATAAATTACCTGCAAGTTGTATTGTAAAAAATAAAAATTTCTTATTTGGATTATCAAAATGGGTTTCACCAAAACGCACTCGTTCATATCCTTATGAAAGAGTTTATAATACACTTGGGAGTTCTAAAAGAATTACTGTTATTCCAGTAATCAAAGACGAAGGAAAAAAGGGTGATAGAGATTTTATTCAATGGGATACTGTTTCATTGATGAGCCTTCTTGATGTTTTTGTAATTTTTGCATATTACAACAAAGCAGAAAAATATCCAACAAGAGAAAATAAGATTACTAATCAGAAATTTGATAATGAATTAGTAAAGAACAAAATCAATGAGATAAAGAATTATCATAGTTCCGCATTACATTGGAATTTAAAAGAAATAAAAAAAACTTTTCCTGAATTAATTCAAAAAGCAAAGGCAACTTACAAGGAAATAGGTAAACAATTTGACATTGAGTTCCATTCAGAACAAGGAATTGATAGATTTGCTAACCAATTTATTGATGGTGTAAAAAACTTTATGGATAGCTCACGACAAAAAGCAAAAGAAGCCCAAAATCGTGAAATGCAAACTATTCAGCCCAAAGAAGCATTATCAACACTTACAAAAGCTACAATTACAATAGAAAATTATTTGGGTGGAAAATACTATTTCACAACAGATGAGATAAAAATAGAAAATAATAAAGTTTTCCTGATTGAAGGCAAACATTCCAGAAATGAGATTTTACCAAGTAAAGGAGATATAAAAGACGGTTTGCTGAAAATGATACTTTATACAAATCTTAAAGATGTTGATATAAACGGAAAAGAATATCAACCTGTTCCTATTATAAAATTAACTTCAACAAAATTGAAAGATAGCATTTCGTCAGCAGATAGTTCAGATAAAATTAACAATTTTATTTCAGAAAATAAATTTTCAAAAAATCAAAAAGAATCGCTTAAAAACTTGCTAAATGAAGCAACTGAAAACAATTTTTCAGTAACAATAGAAAATGCTAATTAAATGATAAAAAGTCCATTAAGATATCCGGGAGGAAAAAGTCGGGCAGTTAAAATAATTACACCTTTGGTTCCTGAATTTGATGAATTTAGAGAACCGTTTTTAGGTGGTGGTTCGGTTTTTGTTTACTTTAAACAAAAATACCCAAATAAAAAATACTGGATTAATGATATTTATCCAAATCTTTATCATTTTTGGAAGCAAACACAACAAAACTACGATAGATTAACAGAACAAATTCAACAATGGAAAAATAAATTTGAAAATGGAAAAGAATTGCACCATTTTTTAATTGAAAACATTGAAAAATTTGACAACTTAAAAAAAGCAGCAGCATTTTTTGTTTTTAATCGCATTACTTTTTCCGGAACAAGTGAAAGTGGTGGTTTTTCAAATGCAGCATTTAAAAGACGGTTTACACAATCAAGCATTGAAAGAGTAAAAGCACTTTCAACAATTTTAAATAACACACTAATTACAGATTTTGATTATCAAAATGTTGTAGAAGCCCAAGGAGAAAATGTATTTATTTTTTTTGACCCGCCTTATTATTCTGCCACAAAATCAGCATTATACGGAAAAAATGGAAATTTACATAAAATTTTTGACCACAAAAGATTTGCAGAGGTCTTAAAAAATATAAAACATAAATGGCTTGTTACTTATGATGACTGCGAATATATAAGAAATTTGTTTTCATTTGCATATATAAATGAATGGAACTTAACTTATGGAATGAGAAATGTCGGAAAAAATGGAAATCAAAACGGAAAAGAATTATTTATAAGCAACTATCCGATATTTGAAAAAGAAACATTAATTCAACCGACATTATTTAACGAATACGAAAAAATGATTGAAAATACTACTGAGAAAAGTAGTGCTATAAAATCCATCACTACTTATACACAAACCGTCAGACTGTCTAAAAACCTAAAATTTAATGCTATTAACAAAAACAGGAAA
>CAZZDX010000219.1:0-5416 GCA_964653185.1 uncultured Bacteroidales bacterium | reverse complement strand
CAAGACAGTAAGAGTAGAATCAAAAGTTATTCCGTTTATTGAATAAGGAACATCAACATTTATATATTTATAAGTTTGTGAATCATAAGTATTATAAATATTTCCATCCCATTTTTTACTTATAATTACAGGAAAGACGAGTTTTACAAATCTTACATCTTCTTCTACTTTTTCAGCAGTTGTATTATTAAGATTACAATACCATACATCTTTAATAGACCAGTTTAGTGTGTCATTATTTCTTTTGTATCTTTCAATCCTTTGTGTCTTTCTGTTAGAATCATCTATAAAAGATGACTCTATATATTCTTTTATTTGGAAGTTGAAAGTATCAATATCTCCTGTAAAACCGTCATAATTAATAGAATACACATCATATATTATCCATTTGCCTGTGTTTACAGGAAAGTATTCATATTTAAGATCAATCGGGGGCAAAGTAGATTTTTCTTCACATGAATAAGTTATTAGTAACAGAATAATTATTATTGATATGATTTTGTTTGTATATTTCATATGTTTATATTTTCGTAATTAGCTGATATTTAAGCAGTTACAAATTTAAGATTTAAGGTTCAATTTTTATTTTTTTACTCACCCCTACCTCTCTACTAGTAGAGAGGGGTTAGGGGTGAGTAAAAAATATTGGATAATTTTTTGTTCTATATTTCAAGTTTCTAATTTCAATTTATTAATATAATCATTCTCTTGTGTGTTAAAAATTTATCATGTATATTTCATCTATTTATATTTTTAATAAGATAAAAATTTTCATTTCAAAGCACAAAGTTCAAAGTTTGATGTTTCGATTTTTTAATCACCACATTACCACATCAGCTAATCACCACATCAGCACATCACATTTATTTGTTAAGGTTTAAGTCCTTTTCTTTTGTATCCATAGGTATTATTGTAGATCTGTGATAATTAGCATCATTTTTAAATAATTTACGATAAGTAATATGTCTTTTAGCAAAGACAGCTCCAACAGATTGATGTAACTGTCCCATTTTTGGATTAAAATCACCTACCCATGAGAGTTCCAACTCTGTATATTCAGGTCTTTTTTTCATCTTTTTATCAAGATGCCAAAAGATAGCTGACTCTACACCTGATTTTTGATATTTAGGGACAACACCCATAATTACAATCCTTGCCCTTGTTATAGTTCTTTTATGTTTAAGATATAAAAATTTTAGTTTATTATAGAGATTCATTTTTCCGTTCAAATGTTTTAATATTTGATTTACATCAGGAAACATAATAAAAAGTGCAATGGGCTGATTATCATGATATGCAAACCAAATAAATTCTTCTTCAAGAACAGGTCTTAATCCATTTATTGTTTCTTCCAAATCTTTTTTATTTATTGGCACAAAGTTTTCATGAAATTTCCATGCCTCATCATAAACTTTCTTAAAATCATCAATAAACTCGTCAGTTTTTTTTAAGTTAAGATGTCTAAATTCAAATTCCGGTTTGTTAGCTATCCATTCAGCAATTTTCCAAAATCTTTCAGGAAATTTCTTTTTTAAGTCAAGATGATTAGATACTTGCTCAAAATAAAATTTAAAACCATAATCTTCAAATAAAATTTTGTAATATGGAGGATTATATTGCATTCCTAATCCGGGCTGAGTAAATCCTTCGGTAAGTAATCCCCAGAAAATATGATTTTCACCAAAATTAATAGGACCATCCATTGCTTCCATTCCTTTTTCTTGCAACCATTCCTTGCATTTATCAAAAAGCATAAATGCTAACTTTTTATCATTAACACATTCAAAAAAACCCATTCCTCCTGTTGGCTGGTCAAAGTTATAAGCTTTTTTTCTGTTTATAAAAGCAGCAACACGTCCTGTCAAATTTCCTTTATCATCTTTCATTATCCACCTGATAGCTTCACCATTTTTAAAAAAAATGTTCTGCTTTGGATCAAATATGCCATTTATCTGACTGTCTAAAGGACAGACCCAAAATTTGTCATCTTTATATATAATACGGGCAACATCAAGAAACTCTTTTGCTGTCTTTTTATCTTTTACTTCTATGATTTCCATTTTGGTTTATCTTTTATAAATTAAAAAACAAAAATACATTTTTTATTTAAATTAGATATTAACCTGAATAATTACTTCGTGAGATCGGTTATTCGCTTCGCTCAACAACTAATAAAAATGGATATAAGCTCATTATTCTCATCTATAACTGTTTTTTGTTTTTCAATTGCAATTAGTTTTATTATTTTTAATTTTAATTTTTATAACCTGTCAGAGTTCGTAGAACCTGACAGAGTTTAGTATTCATTATTCAATTTTATAATCATCTGTAATGTGTTGATTATAAACAACTTAGCACCACAATTTATTGTGGTGGTTAAAATTCAAATACAGTTCTCTAAAAGTCGGCTTAAAGCCGACTTCCAAAATAATTTACTGATTTTAATACACCATTCTAAAGAATGGTGCTAATCTGATATGCTCTTAACTAAATGACATTGCCATGAAGGACAGGGCTAATGATAATAAAATATAATTTAATTTATGAATAATTCAAATTAATAAAACAAGTTTAATATATTTGCATAGTTTATAAAAACCATTTTAAATAGTGAAAAAACTTCATATTCTAATTATAAAGTCATATATAGGACCTTTTATAGCGACATTTTTTGTTGTGTTGTTTATTTTATTAATGCAATTTGTATGGAAGTATATAGATGATTTGGTTGGCAAAGGACTTGATTTATATACTATCGCTCAACTTTTATTTTATGCGGCTTCAACATTTGTTCCTCTTGCATTACCACTTGCAATATTGCTCTCGTCATTGATGACATTTGGTAATCTTGGTGAAAATTTTGAACTGGTTGCTGCAAAAGCTGCGGGAATATCACTTCGTAAAGTAATGACACCGCTTATTTTTATGTCAATAATAATAAGTGGTATTGCTTTTTATTTCTCAAATAATATATTGCCTCTTGCAAATCTTAAAATGGGTTCATTGCTGTTTGACGTAAGAGAACAAAAGCCTACCCTTAATATTAAACAGGGAGTATTTTATAAAGGAATAGATAATTATGTTATTAGAATAGGTGAGAAAGATAAAAATGGAAAAGATATTAAAGAAGTGATGATTTATGACCATACAGACAGAATGGGAAACACAAATTTAACAATAGCAAAATCAGGTAAAATGGAGGTAACTCCGGATAAGAGATATCTTATCTTTACTCTTTATAATGGATGTAATTACCATGAAGATATAAAAAACAGAAAGAGAAATAATACATATCCTTTTCAAAAAATTAAATTTAAAGAAGAACAGTTACGTTTTGATTTGTCAGGATTTAATTTAACACGAACAAATGAAGATTTTTTTAAATCTAACTACAAAATGTTAAATTTAAAACAACTGCAAACAGCTGAGGACTCTTTAACTCTTAATTATAATGAAAAAAGAGAAAGTTTTGTGTCAGATATAGTTAATAAACTACATTATTACTCAATGATTGATACAAATAAATATGCAAATATTGATACAATCGCTAGTTTAAAAAATGATTTTTTTTCTGATTTTACAAAAAAAGAAAAAATAAATATTGTAGAAACAGCTATAAATATTGCAAGAAATACAAATGATTATATATTTTTCAGAAGAGAGAGTTTTGAAATAGGAACTAAGTTTATAATTAAACATCAAATTGAATGGCATAGGAAATTTGCTTTATCATTTGCTTGTTTTGTCCTGTTTTTTATTGGTGCTCCATTAGGAGCTATTATAAGAAAAGGTGGTATGGGAATACCTCTCGTTGTGTCTGTATTAATATTTGTTGTGTTTCATATTATGTCTATAATTGGAGAAAAGTTTGCAAGAGAACAAGTATTAACACCTTTTCAGGGAATGTGGGTTGCTTCATTTATTATGTTGCCAATAGGAATAATGTTAACAATGAAAGCAATTACTGACTCATCAATATTAGACGCTGACTCATGGAACAAATTTTTTTATAAGATTTTTAAAAGAAAATAACTATAACACAAGACACAAGACACAAGACACAAGACACAAGACACAAGACACAAGACACAAAGGCATAAGGCACAAAGGCGTAAGGCATAAAGCCAAAAGCTAAAAGCCAAAAGCCAAAAGCTAAAAGCTAAAAGACACAAGTATCAAGACAAAAAATTTAAAACATTGAACTTTGTGCTTGGAACTTGAAACTCTAAACTCTAAACTGAAAATATGAGAATATTACAAATATGCAGTAAATCACCTTATCCTCCAAAACAAGGTGCGCCTATAGCTATGAATAATATTACTCAGGGATTAATTGATGCTGATAATTATGTAAAAGTTTTTGCTGTTAGCACGCCTAAATATTTTGTTGATATAAAAGAAATATCGGAATCTTATAAACAAAAAACAAAATTTGAGTCAGTATTTATTGATACTTCTGTTAAACCTATCAATGCCTTTTTAAATATATTTTCAAAAAAATCTTATCATATTCAAAGATTTACTTCAAATGATATGAAAAACAAATTGATACATATCTTAGAATATGAAGATTTTGATATTGTTCAGTTAGAATCTCTGTTTGTTACTCCTTATATTGAGACCATCAGAAAATATTCAAAAGCAAAAATAATTTTACGGGCACATAATATTGAACATCTTATCTGGCAAAAAATGTCTTATAACTCTACCAATCCTTTAAAGACCTTTTATTTTAGACATTTATCAAAAACGCTTAAAAATTATGAAATCTCAATGCTAAATAAATATGATGGCATTGCAACAATAACAGATGATGATACATATTTATTTAAAAAATTAGGATGTAAAATTCCTGTAACAGATATTCCTTTCGGACTTGATATTGATAAATATATTTCAGATTCAAAATCTTGTGAATTTCCTTCTTTGTTTCATATCGGCTCAATGGACTGGATACCAAATCAGGAAGGAATAAAATGGTTCTTGGAAAATGTTTGGACTGTAATTTATAAACAACATCCTGATTTAAAATTTTATTTAGCCGGAAAAAATATGCCTGACTGGCTTTTAAAAAATAATTATCCTAATGTAATAATCGTTGGTGAAGTAAAAGATGCTATAAATTTTATAAATTCAAAGGCAATAATGATTGTGCCTTTACTTTCAGGAGCAGGTGTAAGAATTAAGATAATTGAAGCAATGGCTGCTGGTAAGACAGTTATTTCTACAAGTATTGCAGCCAAGGGAATAGCTTATGAAAACAATAAAAATATTATTATTGCTGAGTCCCCAAAAGATTTTGCTGATGCAATAACAAAATGTATTAATGACAGGGATTTTTGTAATAGAGTAGGGGATAATGCAAAAAAACTTATAACACAAAAACATAATAATAAATTAATAATTGATAAACTTG
>CAZZDX010000218.1:0-5446 GCA_964653185.1 uncultured Bacteroidales bacterium | reverse complement strand
CAGGAGATATTGGTCTGACAGGTGCAACAGGTCCAACAGGTCCATCTGGCTCTGACGCAACCAGTGAATGGACAGATGAAGGCAACTATTTAAGGCCTAAAGATGATGCAAGTGAGAATGTAAAAGTATATGAAACAGTATCCCCCACAATTCGTCTTGATGTAGCTGTCAACACTTTAAGCGGAACAGCCATTAAAGGATTAAATACAAATACAGGTAAATCTTATGGTGTTTATGGAGGTGCTGGTAACGGTACATTGGAGGGCTGGTTAGGTTATTTTGACGGAACAATTGGAACAGGTGTATTTGCAAAATATACAGGTGATGGTACAGGACGATATGGGCTTTATGCTGAAAATGCATCTACGGGTTCAGGTGTTACCCGTTATGGAATTTATGGAACTGTATCTGGTGCAGTCGGTGATGAAATAAATTATGGTGTTTATGGGAAGGTAAATATGGATTATAAAGGATATGGTGTTGTAGGTGACGCTCAAAGCTCTGGTGGTAGTGAAGCCCGAATTGGTGTTGTTGGTCTTGCAGGTGCTACTTCTGTGGCTATACCAGATGTGAAAGCAGGTGTAGCAGGAATAGTTGATGGTACTGATTATTCATTATATGGTTATAGTGAATCAACAACAGGTAGTAATACATTATTTTTATTGAGTTCCGCAGTTGCACCTGACGGTGAAAAATTTAAAGTTTATAATAATGGAGATATGAATGCAAAAGGAACTATTCAAACGGGCTGGGATGGTATTGATGGGCAATTAAAAATATATTCAGACGATGTCGGAGGTGACGCTATTATTACATTTAAACCCGCTGCAGCAAGTGATAATATTACTTATACTTTACCTATTAATGATGGAGATGTCAATCAGGTTTTAACCACTAATGGTTTCGGTGTTTTAAGTTGGGCAGCCGGAGGTGGTGTCAAAGAATGGACTGATGAAGGTGACTTTTTAAGACCTGATGATGATGCAAATGAACTTACTAAAGTATATGAAATTGCTGCTCCTACATATCGTGTTCGTGGTTATAGCCGTGTAACAACCGGAGATTATGCATTTGGAGATCTCGGACATTACAGTACAGCAATAGGCGGAATAAACAGACATATTGGTGTATATGGAAATACAGGAACTGGCGATGATAATGTTGCTTTAGGAGGTAGATATAGCATTGATAATTATGGCTATATTGGTGGTAAAAATTACACTGTTTATGGCAATTATAATACTGATGCTTCAGGTTTAGCTGTTACTACAACAGGATATTTTATTATGGATAATGATGAAAATAGTGCCACTTATTCAAAAACTGCTGTTTATGGAGATAACACTTCATTAAATGGTAAAAAATATGGAGTTTATGGAAATGCTGAAAATGCAGGAACAAATTATGGCGTTTATGGAAATGCTTTTAATGGAACTACTAATTATGGCGGTTATTTTGATGGGACTAGTTATGGAGCTTATGGAACATCAAGTGGCAGTGCTGGTGGTTATTTTACAAATACTCAAGCATCAGCTGATGTAGTTGGAGTAGAAGGTATTTGCGACAATACTGACTATTACGGTTGGGGAGGATATTTTACAGGCGGCTATACAGGAGTACATGGAAGGGTTACACCAACAGGTAGCGATTTATACATTGGTGTTGATGGCTATGTTGATGGTTCTGGTGGAACAGGCGACAACTATGGTGTCTGGGGAGAAGTAACTACGTCAGGAGTTGGTGTTTTGGGTGCTAGCCCGGATGAAGGTGTGCTTGGTTATGGTTCTGGTTGTTTAAGTATGTTTGTAGGTCCTGATGGTAATGGTGTTGTTGGTGTTGCTGAGGGTAGTGGTGGATTTGGAGTATATGGACAATGGTGGGATGGTGTTGGTGCTCTTGAAACGGACTACAATAGAGGATACCTTGGCACAGAAAACTATGGTATTTTAGGAGAGCATAAAGATAATGGACCTTCCGGCTATATAGGTGGCTCTGGCACTGCCGTTGAGGGCGAATATAGCGCTACAGGTCCTTGGGGATTTATCGGAAGTTCTACAATAGGTGTTTACGGAGATGTAGGAAATGGTACTTGGGCGGGATACTTCTTAGGCGACATTGGTATTGATGGAGACCTATATACCAGCGACTTAATCTATTGGGATACCTATGATGATCTTGCTCTTATTAACTCAATTAAAGCTGATACTTTTTGGGACCCTGTTCTTGGACATCATATAATGCTAGCAAAAACAAATAGTATCCCTCAGTGCATAACAAACTATGAAGCTATCGCAGTAGGCAAAGCAGATGATGTCCAAATTAATGTTATGAGCATGGATGGACTTCTCATTGGTGCATCCCGTCAGCTTGACAGGGAAACCAAAGCCCGTGCTCAACGGCTAACTGCAAGAACTGATATCCTTGCTAATGCTGTAGGTGTTAACTTTAGTAAAGGCATGTCTGAAAAAACCACAATAACTATTAATGATTTTGGTTCTGCCAGCTCAGATAAAAATAAAATTATTGTTTATTTTTCTGATGAATTTAAAGAAAAATTAGACAATAAAAATTTACCGGTTGTAAATATAACACCAACAAGTCCATATAAAAACTTTTATATATCAGAAACTAATAAAAATAGTTTTACTGTTATTGTTGATACTGATAATAATAATTTTTCTTTTAACTGGAATGCTTTTGCAAAAACGCAGGTCAAAAATATTAATGCAGAAATTGACCATATAGATGATGTATTTTATCGTCCATCGTTTGAAATACCACAAGGTAATTATCCTGTATATAATTCTGAAAAGAAAAAGATTATTAAAGAAAATAATAGTAAGATTTCTTTAAATAAGGTAAAAATGCAAAAATCATCTGCACAGGAAAAAAGGCAAATCATTAGAGATAAAGAACATAAAAAAATAAAAACAAATTAAATTATTATACTGATGCGTTTTTAGTATTTTTACCCCGTTAGAGATTATGTTATATTTATCAGTCGGGCGCCTGACCGATACTACGAGATGGAAATTTTTCTATCCCATACGACAAGCCTACGGGATAAATCTCTAACGGGGTAAAATTGTAAAATCTAAAAAAAGTTTAGTATAAATAAATCCAAATAGTTTAAAATTTAAAATATTAATTATTTATCTTTGCAAAAATATTTATGGTGTATTTATTCAAAATTCTCGTTGGATAAATCATAATAGGGAATCGGGTGTAAATCCTGAACAGTTCCCGCTGCTGTAAGCAAACCCACGACTTAAGTCGTGGGCTAATTTTGAATTCTTATCGCCACTGTCTAAGTTGATTTGATGGGAAGGCGTTCAAAAAAAGAGTAAGTCAGAAGACCTGCCATAAATAAATTAACATATTTTATTCATAGCTTTCGGGTAAAAAAGCATTGTTTGATATCCTTTAAAAAAATATCAAATTTACTTTCTCCATATAGTTATGAACTTAATTTAAAAATTAAGTTTAATGCGTATTTCAATATTATTATATCTTGTATTTTTTAATATATACTCGTTTGCTCAACAGCTTACAAATGATACTATTGAATTATCTGCTGTGCACGTTAGTTCCTTAAAAATAAAAGATTTTTCAACAGGAACAAATCTACAACTTATTGATTCTTTAACATTACTGCAATATCATTCTTCATCATTAGCAGATATTTTAAAAGAACAGACATCTGTTTATATAAAATCATACAGTCAGGGAGGTTTGGCAACAGTTTCTTTAAGAGGAACTTCAAGCAGCCATACAGGAATTTTCTGGAATGGATTTAATATTAATGCTCCTAATCTTGGTATGACAGATTTGGCATTAATACCTGTTTGTTTTTTTGATAATATTAAAATCCATTATGGCGGTGAGAGTTCTGTTTATGGCAATGGAATTATTGGCGGAAGCATACATTTGAATAATCAACCAAAATTTGAAAAACATAAGACATTTAATATAGGTTCTTCAGCAGCAAGTTTTGATAATTATTCTTCATATTTTAAAACTGTGTTATCTGACAAAAAATGGTATTCTTCAACAAGTTTTGTGATAAATAAGTTCAGAAATGATTTTAGTTTTGTCAATACGGCAGAATATGGCAATCCTGTCCGGAGACAAAAAAATGCCGCTTTGTTTCAATATGATATTATGCAGCAAATAGCAAGAAAAATTTCAAAAAATCAGATATTAAAAACATCATTATGGTATCAGTTTAGTAACAGAGAAATACCTGCTACAATGACAACGTCAAAAAGTGATGCATATCAAATTGATAAGTCCCTGCGTTCATCTATTCAATGGGAAAAAAAATATAATAAAGGACTGGTAACAGCAAAAACATCATATATAAATGAGCAATTACAATATGTTGATTCTATCAAAAATATTGATTCCAAAACAAATATAAATACATTTATTACTAAAATTGATGGTAAAAGATATATATGGAATAATTCAAAATTAAATTTAGGGGCAGATTGGACAGTTAATATTGCAGATATTCAATCTTATAATGGTTTAAAGCAACAAAATCAGACAGGTGTTTTCCTTTCTTATATTTATAATTTTAAAAAAATTAACTGGGCTTCTAATTTTAGTGTTCGCAATGAATTTATTCAGGGATATAATGTCCCTGTTTCACCTTTTGTAGGAATACAAGGCAGGATATGGAATTTTATTTATGGTAAAGCCAATATCTCTAAAAATTTCAGAGTGCCAACTCTTAATGACAGATTTTGGCAGCCGGGAGGAAATGAGGATTTAAAACCGGAGACAAGCTGGAATGAAGAAGCCGGTATTATTTTTAAATCAAAAGAAAATAAAGAAAAATATTTTTCAAAGCTCTCTTTTACTTTATATAATTCCTTTATTGACGATTGGATTGTATGGCAACCGGTAAATTCTGAATACTGGGCACCTAAAAACATAAAAAAAGTATGGTCAAGAGGACTTGAAATATATGGCAACACACATTTTGATATTAAAAGTTTTAAAATAAATATTCTCGGAAATTATTGCTATTCTTTATCTACAAACGAAAATAAAATATCAAATATTGATGCTGCTTATAAAAAGCAATTAATATATATACCGATTCATAAAGCATCCGGCACATTAAGAATTTTATACAAAAATTTTAATTTTTCTTACAATCAATCATATACAGGCAAAAGATATGTTGAATCTGATAACACTAAATATTTACCATATTTTTCATTATGTAATTTAATGTTTTCGTATAAAATAAAATATAAAAAGAGACATTTTGGTGATATACAGTTTGATATAAACAATTTGTTTAATATAAAACATCAATCTATTCAGTGGTGGCCTATGCCAGGTATATGGTATAGGATTTCATTAAATTTTAAATTATGGAATTAAGGGGACTTCTATTAATTCATTCGCATCAAGATTTTCAGAGTTTTCCATA
>CAZZDX010000217.1:0-5458 GCA_964653185.1 uncultured Bacteroidales bacterium | reverse complement strand
TGCAAACTGTTTTTGAAGACCCTTACATTCTGATATATGATAAGAAAATTTCTGTAATAAAAGAATTTTTACCGGTTTTAGAAAAAGTTGTAGAAACAGGTCGCCCTCTGTTAATTATTGCTGAAGATATTGAAGGAGAAGCTTTAGCTACTCTTGTTGTTAATAAACTTAGAGGTTCTCTTAAAATAGCTGCTGTTAAAGCACCTGGCTTCGGCGATAGAAGAAAAGAAATGCTTGAAGATATAGCTATTTTAACAGGCGGAACTCTAATATCTGAAGAAAGAGGATATAAATTAGAAACAAGTACTGACCTTTCTCTCTTGGGAGAAGCTAAAAAAATTACTGTTGATAAAGAAAATACAACTATTGTTAGCGGGAAAGGTTTTAAAGAAGATATCAAAGCAAGAGTAAATCAAATTAAATCTCAAATTGAAACTACTACATCTGATTATGATAAAGAAAAATTACAGGAACGACTTGCAAAATTATCAGGCGGAGTAGCAGTTATATATGTTGGAGCTGCCAGCGAAGTTGAAATGAAAGCAAAAAAAGACCTATTTGATGATGCTTTGCATGCTACAAGAGCTGCTGTTGAAGAAGGTATAATACCAGGTGGCGGAATAGCACTAATAAGAGCTATTGAAATTCTGAATAACCTAAAAGGAGATAACCCTGACGAGATAACAGGAATAAATATTATTAAGAGAGCTCTTGAAGAACCTTTACGACAAATTGCTGAAAATGCAGGAGTTGAAGGATCAATAGTTATTCAAAAAGTTAAACAGGGAAAAGATGATTTCGGATTTAATGCTTTAACAGGAAAATATGAAAATTTGCTGTCAGCAGGTGTTATTGACCCTACAAAAGTTACTCGTATAGCACTTGAAAATGCAGCTTCTATTGCAAGTATGCTTTTAACTACCGAATGTGTATTAGTAGAAAAAGAAGAAGAAAATAATGCAGCAGGTAATCCTCCAATGGGCGCTCCGGGAATGGGTGCACCAGGTATGTATTAACAGATTGCTTAAATAAACTATTTATAATGTAATTAAAAAAGTCCTTCAATTTTTGAAGGACTTTTTTTTATAAAAAACAGGTTAAATCTTATTTTGAGGTCTTATGCAAAATAATTTTTTAATGTCTATCCCTGAAAGGGCACTGCTAAGCGGAGTTTGTAACTCCGCTTCAAATAAAAAATAATCTCTTGATTATTATTATATTTAATTTTTTATACTTTTATAAAAATATTTTTAAATTGCCAACAGGATATTAAGAATGTGCTGAAGATTATTTGTATAGTAGTGCAGGAAATTATGCAGAATTGAGTAGTGTAATAGAAATTATTGAATTAATACCGACTGGTCAGGCAGTCGCCTGACGAAAAATAAATTTTTCTAACTTGCTAATCCATCAGCATTATACCAAAATTATTTTAACCTTCTTGTTAGCGGTTTGGTATAACAGGAACAATAGAAAGAATTAAATAATGCAATTACAAATTGCAATATATTTAGAGCGGAGTTACAAACTCCGCTCAGATGGGCACAACAACAATGCAATAATAATCAATAACATAAATTTTATTTAAAACGACATTGGACAGTTGCCACAACACTATTAGTAATGTAATTAAAAAGATCTTCAATTTTTGAAGGGCTTTTTTTATATTAAAAAATAATTTTTCATTAAATAATTTTTTGTAAATTTACCACAAATTTTTATAAACCTTTTAATCTTATTAAATCATGAAAAAATTAATCAACATTCTAATTATTTTTCTCTTTTTTACTAATTTTTATTCTGCTATAGCTCAGCCAACTACTTCTGCACCTAAAATGCCTATAGACAAAGATACAAAACTAATAACTTATAAAGAAGTTGTTAAAGAACAAGGCAGTAAAGATGAATTTTATATCAGAGCAATTGAGTGGCTCAATTCTTTTTATAAAAATCCGTCAAATGTTACAAAAGTAAGAGATAAAGAAAATGGCAAAATTGAAGGACTGGCACGAATGAGATTATACATTACTGATGAAGATGGCGATGAATTACCAGCAGGTATGGTCTCTTATAAAATAAGTTTAGAACTTAAAGATGCCAAATACAGATATACTATAACTGATTTTAATGTCCAAAAACAATCTAAATTTCCTTTAGAAAGATGGATGGATAAAAAAGACAATGAATATACAACAAAATGTGATTCTTTTATTGAACAGGTTGATAAATATACCAAAGACCTTATTGTAAGCTTAAAAAAAGGTATGAAATCTGTTGTAGAGAAAAAAGATGAATGGTAAAATATTAATCTGTTTGACATTCACTTTTGTTGTTTTTATCAGGCATTTGCCTGATAAAAACAATAAAGACACTATAAAAGAAAAATATTCTTTTGAAACATATTGTAGTAATAAGAAATAAGATTTAATAAAAACTTTTGCTTTATAATCAAATTTAAGGTAATTGAATGAAATTTTTTACTAATTTTGCTTAGTATATAAATAGTTATAAGCAAGTCATATTTTAGTAATAACATAAAAATCAAAATAAAGTGAAAACAAAATTATTTGCTTTAATTTTTGGAATGGCAGTAATTTCTGCTATTCATGCACAGGATTACCAAATCAGCTTTGCAGGAACAGGTGCAAGCACAACTGTTGATTCAGTAAAAGTAGAAAACCTGACACAATGTACAAGTATAAATCTTAGCGGAAGCGATATATTGCACATTGTCGGAACGGGGGGAATTAACGAATTAAACGCCGGCGCAGCTAATACAATGCATATATATCCAAATCCGGTAACAGGCACTTGTTTGGTTGACTTTGAAGCAACGGCAAAGGGTAAAGTAACTATAGGACTATATGACATAGTCGGGAAAAGAATTTTACAAGTTCAGGAATTATTGACAAAAGGGCATTATACATACCAACTTAAAGGAATAAGCAACGGCATATATACACTGAAAGTTGAATCTGAGGCATATTACTATAATTCTAAAATAGTAAGCATTAATATAAGCTCCGGAAATACTGAAATAAAGCAGATTGAAACAATTCCAAACACAATTTCAACCAACGGAACTACAAAAAGCTTAAAAAGTGAAAAATCATTAATAGACATGCAATATACCACAGGAGATTTGTTGAAGCTAACAGGGAAATCAGGTGTTTTTCGTACTGTCGTTATGCTTGTGCCGATACAAAGCCAAACAGTAACATTTACTTTTGTAACCTGTACTGATGCTGATGGCAATAACTATTCTGTAGTAAAAATAGGCACTCAATGGTGGATGGCAGAAAATCTTAATGCCAGAACCTATGTACCGATTACAAGTCCACAAGTATCAGGAACAAAATTTTGTCAGAACTATATCGGGGAAAATGATCCTACTTGTCCTATGGGCGGCTTATATGAATGGGCAAATCTGATGCAAGGCTCTGCATCCTGTAATGGCACAGGTGCGCCACCCAACGATAAATGCGACATACCAGTGCAGGGATTATGCCCTACAGGATGGCACGTACCATCCCATTATGAATGGACTACTTTAGAAAGAAATGTTGGCAGCAACCCTAGTGCTTTTCCTTATGATGTAACAACAGTAAGCATACTTGGAACAGATGAAGGAGGCAACCTTAAAGAAACATGTACTTCACATTGGTGGTCTCCCAATACAGGTGCAACAAATAAAAGTGGTTTTACAGCCCTTCCGGGCGGTTCCGCCTGGCAAGGTACATTCGACGATTTTGGCCAAAGCGGTTACTGGTGGTCAAGCACTGAATCTATTCCGTGGTATTCGGCATGGGTTCGCGGATTGAATTATAGCCTTACTACTATAGGTCGCTCCGACTACTTTGAGGAGAGTGGCTTTAATGTGCGTTGTGTTAAGGACTGACAATTTGATTATTGACCACGACACTTTATGTCAATGTCATTTAGTCAAGAGCATATCAGATTAGCACCATTCTTTAGAATGGTGTATTAAATCAGTAAATTATTTTGGAAGTCGGCTTTAAGCCGACTTTTAAAGAACTGTGTTTGAATTTTAATTACCACAATAAATTGTGGTGCTAATCTGATATTTAAAATATTACCCCTTAACTAAATGACATTGCACTTTGTGTCGGGATAAAAATTTTTGCGGTAAGCGAGATTTGTTTGTAGAGACGCAAAATTTTGCGTCTCTACAAACAAACATCAAACAATAGAACAATTAAGGATAAATACCCGACAGGTTGTGTAACTCTTGTTGGGTATATATTTATATTTTTTATAAAAAAAAATATTCTGTTTTAAACCCAACAGGTGCTGCGTGACCTGTCGGGTGGAAATTTATATTAATTTTGCTTCGTATATAAACACGTTGGCTAAAAAACGACCGTTTTCTACCCGTCTATATATAAATAGTTTTTATCTATATAAAATTTTTTTAAATTATATTTTTATGCAAAATCAACAATTTATTACATAATTTTAAAAAAAAGTTAAAAATCATTAACATTATTCAGACATGGGTAGGTTTTGAACTTGGAATTTAAACTTTAAACTAAAAATATGCTCTCTCATCTCACAATAAAAAACTATATTTTAATAAATGAATTAGAGATAGATTTCCAAAAAGGATTTTCTGTTATAACAGGAGAAACAGGAGCAGGAAAATCTATACTGTTAGGTGCTATATCCCTTATATTAGGACAAAGATCTGATGCAAAAGCACTTTTAAATAAAAATAAAAAATGTATTGTTGAAGGAACTTTCTTTATTAAAAACTATGAATTAGATGATTTCTTTAAACATAATAACATTGACTTTGACGAAAATGCTATTCTTAGAAGAGAAATAAATAAAAATGGAAAATCAAGAGCTTTTATAAATGATACTCCTGTAACACTCAATATATTAACAGAACTCGGTAACAAACTAATAGATATACATTCACAAAACGAAACTATTACTCTTAATGACTCAAACTTCCAACTTGCTGTCATTGACAACTATTCAAAACATAATTCTGTTTTAAAACAATACATTCTAACATTTAACAAATACAAACAACTACAATCAACTGTAAATGAACTAATTGAAAAAGAAAAACAATCAAAGACCAATAAAGATTATTATCAATTTCTTTTTGACGAATTAGAAAATGCAAATCTCAGCGACGAAAATGAACAAAAAGAAATAGAAGATGAATTACAAGTATTAAATAATGCCAAAAACATTAAAAAAAATCTCTATCAGGCATGTTTATCCTTAAATAATGATGATAATTGCCTGACAAATCAACTTGCTGAAATAAATTCTTTAATAAAAAATATTGCGGATTATACCGATAATATTAAAGAAATATATGAACGACTGGATAGCTGCTATATTGAACTCAAAGATATTTCAAACGAAATACAGCATTTAGAACAACATATCATTTATGACCCTGAACGTATAGAGTTTCTTA
>CAZZDX010000216.1:0-5464 GCA_964653185.1 uncultured Bacteroidales bacterium | reverse complement strand
TTTCATCAGGCAAATAAATATATGATTGAATATTTAAGAAAAAAAATAAAAATCCCTAAGGAAAAATTTTATATTAACATGCTTCATACAGGAAATACTGTCTCTGCTACAATTCCAATAGCTTTAAAAGATTGTTTTGATAACAAAATTATTAAAACAGGTAATAAAGTTTTGATTGTAGGATTTGGAGTAGGATATTCTTGGGGTGCAACAATAATTGAAATATAAACAAAATATAGGAGATAAAAACATGAAAATTAATGAATTTATTGAAGAATTAAAAGAAACTCTCGAATTAGAAAATGTTGAGATAAATGAAAGTACAATTTTAAAAGATTTAGAAGAATATGATTCTCTTTCTGTACTTGCAATTATTGCATTAGTTGATGAAAACTTCGGGAAAAAACTTTCGGGAAAAGATTTTCAATCTATTACAACAGTAAAAAGTTTGATCAAATTAATTGGAGAAAAACGTTTTGAATAACCCATTTACATTAAAAGGAAAAAACATTGTCATTACCGGTGCCTCATCAGGTATTGGCAGACAATGTGCTATCTCTTGTTCTCAAATGGGAGCTAATATTATACTAATTGCCCGAAATGAGGAAAGATTAAAAGAAACTTATGATAATTTAGAACATGGTAATCATCTATGTTTTTCTCAGGATATAACAGAATATGAAAAAATTGAATTAGTTATAAATGAAACTGTTTCTAAAATTGGAAAAATCTATGGATTTATACATTCTGCCGGTATTGAAATGACATTACCATTAAAAGTTTTACACCATTCAAAATTTGAAGAAGTATATTCAATAAATGTTATTTCTGCGTTCAATATAGCACGTATTATTTCAAAAAAAATATATATTGCAGAAAAAGCAAGTTTTGTTTTTATTTCATCAATAATGGCTCAATTAGGTCAACCCGGTAAAATAGGGTATTGTTCAAGTAAGGGTGCACTTATTGCAGGTGCAAAAGCAATGGCATTAGAATTGGCAAATAAACATATAAGAGTTAATTCAATTCTACCGGGAATGGTAAAATCTGAAATGTCTTTAAAACTTTTAAACACATTGTCAGATGATGCCATAAAAGAAATAGAAAAAATGCATCCTTATGGGTTTGGTTCTGTTGACGATGTTGCAAATGCATGTATTTATCTTTTATCGGATGCTTCAAAATGGGTAACAGGAACAAATTTAATTGTAGATGGAGGATATTCTGCTAAATAATGAAAAACTTTACCATATTAATATATAAACAAATATTACAAAAATTTAAAAAAGAAAATTATTCTTTTTTTACTCTTGAGCAATATTGTAGTAATAAAATTTTACCGGAACATTTTATAATTCTTCGCCACGATATAGACAGAAAGCCCAAAAATGCTTTAAAAATAGCAAAACTAGAAAATGAACTATGTATAAAATCATCTTATTATTTCAGAATAGGCAAGGAAAGTAATCAACCAGAAATAATAAAACAAATTGCTGAATTAGGACATGAAATTGGCTATCATTACGAAGACCTGGCAATAGCCAAAGGTGATTATAATAAAGCAATTAAACAGTTTGAAAACAATTTAAATTATTTCAGAAAATTTTATCCTGTAAAAACAATGTGTATGCATGGCAGTCCGCTTAGCAAATGGGATAACAGAGATTTGTGGGAAAAATATGATTACCGTAAATATGGAATAATTTGTGAGCCATATTTTGATTTAGATTTTAATAAAGTATTTTATGTCACAGAAGCCGGTAGATCTTGGAATAATGAAAAAGTATCTATCCGCGATAAAGTTGAATCTAAATTTAATATCTCTATTCATTCTACAGATGATATTATTAAATTATTGCAATCTAAAAATGGTTTCAGGCAGATAATGATTTCTACACATCCACATAATTGGGCAAAGACAGAAATGGAGTGGTGGAAAATATATCTTTGGCAAAGCATAAAAAATATAGTTAAAAGAGCAATAATTAAAATAAAGAAGAATTCCAGTAAAGTGGCTTGAAAAAATGCTATCATACAAAATAGATGTAACTGCTTTTATGGTCTGGTTCATTGAGAACTATCCTGAAAGCGTAAACAAAGTCAATTAAGAAGATTGCTTCGCCTTCGGCTCGCAATATAGAAGACATTTATTTAATACACCCGCAAATCAACACCCCATAAGTCATTTTTTATGTATTACTTTGCGAACCGCAGCCAAATCAACACCCCATAAATATTTTTTTTATGTATTACTTTGCGAGCCGAAGGCGAAGCAATCTAATGTATTACTTTGCGAGGCGAAGCCAAAGCAAACTCACTGCTATCACATCAAAATTAAATAAAAAATCTGTTATGAAAATAATATCCGTAGTTGGAGCCCGTCCTAATTTTATGAAAATTGCTCCTTTTATCAAAGCAATCAAGACATTTAACAAGCAACAAGTAACAAGTAACAAGCAATTTATTACTCACATTCTTGTCCACACAGGTCAGCACTATGATAATGATATGTCTGAATCTTTTTTTAAGGAATTAAATATTCCTAAACCTGACATTAATCTTGAAATTGGCTCGGGAACCCATGCACAGCAAGTAGGACATACTATGATTGCCTTTGAAAAAGTATTAAAAAAACATAAACCTGATTGGGTAGTTCTGGTCGGAGATGTTAATGCTACACTTGCCTGTTCTGTTACAGCAAAAAAAGAACATATAAAATGTTGTCATATAGAAGCAGGACTTCGTTCTAATGATTTGGATATGCCTGAAGAAATCAACCGTCTTGTTACTGACCGTCTTAGTGATTTATTATTAACTCCTGACAAAATTTCTATTGAAAATTTGAAAAAAGAAGGTGTTTCTGAAAAAAAAATAAAATTTGTCGGTAACATAATGATAGACACTTTGGAAGCTAATCGCAAAAAGGCCTCTAAAATATCAATAGATGAAATAATCAGTAATAATTTAATTGACGGGCAATCGTCTTTTCTTCCCATGGCTTCCTCACCGTTTCACGGTTTATCCTTTTCACAATCTCCCTTTGCTCTCATGACTCTTCATCGTCCTTCTAATGTTGATAAAAAAGAAATTCTTGAACCTTTTGTCAATTTCTTAATCCATGAAGTTGTTCTTGATATGCCTTTAATATGGACTATGCACCCGAGAACAAAAAAACAATTAGAATCTTTTGGACTTTTACAAAAAATATTAAAAAATAAAAATATTTTTCTTCTTAATCCTTTGGAATATCATGATATGCTCAAACTTAATATGCGGGCAAAAATAATGCTGACCGACAGTGGCGGATTACAGGAAGAATGTACTATATTGGGAACACCTTGCTTAACACTTCGCTGGAACACAGAAAGACCAATAACATTAACAAAAAATGGCGGAGTAAGTGTTTTAGTTGGAAACAATGTTGAACTTATCAGAAAAGAATACAAAAAAATGCTGGTAAAAAATATTCAGCCAAAACGACCTGAACTCTGGGACGGACATACAGCCGAAAGATGTTTAAAAGAAATTATGAGTTATAAAATTCAAAATGCCTAAAATTCAAAATACTTACCTCCCGACAGGTCGCGTAGCACCTGTTGGGTATATATTAAAAACGCTATTCTGTTTCAAGTTCTATCTGTTTTAAATGGCAGTATATAAAGTTTTGCAAATCCCCGAACAAATTAATTATTTCTTTTCTTGGAATTAAGGTTTGTTGTAACCCAACCAATGCCTGATAGGATGAATATTTCCAATCATCGCATTTATTGGAGAATCCGGCTTTCACTGGATTCTGATGAATATAACAAATTAATTTTCTCAAATATTCCATGTCGTCAATTTCTTTTCTCCTGAAAGTTCGTTTGAACAAAGTACCGGTTCGGTTTTTCCAAAAATTATAATGCTTTGCATATGTATTGAAAAAATTAGAAAAAATTTGGCTTAACGCTTTATCTATTTCCAACCCAACAGGTGCTACGCGACCTGTCGGGTTAGAATTCTTACTGATCTGTCCTTTTAAATTGGAATTCACAAACATTTTAATTTCAGTTTCGCTTTTTAATCGGATAATCAGATGAAAATGATTTGGCATGAGGCAATAAGTGAGAAGTTCACTTATCGGGAAAATATATTTTTTAAACTTGACGAGAAAGTAAATATAATCCTTTTCCGTATCAAATAAATTTTCATTGCCAACAGCATGATTGTAGATATGATAATAATGTTCGGGCTTTAAAATGGTTTGTGTGTCAGACATAGTTTAAAATATTTTTTTGTAAAAAACAGAAATTTTTCTATTTCCAACCCAACAGGTGCTACGCGACCTGTCGGGTGGTTGGGTCACACGATTACAAAATTACATAAAATTTGTAGATATAATCCGTAAATAATTATCAATGGATAAAAATTCATCTAAGACAGATTTAAACCAGCAACAAATTTTTTGTTATATTATATAAATTTTTACAATAATTATGAAACATCCATGATGAATAAATTTTAACACCAATGGAATTATTACCACCCGACAGGTCGCCTAGCACCTGTTGGGTATATATTGAATAAAAAATATAATTTTGTTGTAAAATTCGTATTTATCAAAAAAATAAATAATTTCTTAACCATAAAATAACAAAAATATGTTTGACAAAAAAATTTACATAAAGAGAAGAAACCGACTAAGAGATAAAATACAAAGCGGTTTAGTTCTGCTCCTTGGCAATCCTGCTTCTCCTCAAAATTGCCTTGCAAATCATCTTCATTACAGACAAGACAGTTCTTTTCTCTATTATTTTGGTCTTGACTTTGAAAATTTAGCAGGCGTATTAGATGTTGATGAAAACAAAGATTATATTTTTGGCGATGATATTGATATAGAGGATATTATATGGATGGGTCCGCAGGAATCAATAAGAGAAAAAGCAGATAAAACAGGTGTTAAAAATACAGCTCCTTTTAATCAATTATCTGAATTATTAAAAAAAGCCATAAAACAAAAAAGGAAAATCCATTTTTTGCCGCAATATAGAGCTGAAAATGTTATTTTACTGGAAAATCTACTTGAAATACATTCTTCGCAAATAAATAATTATGTGTCAACGGACTTGATAAAAGCAGTTGTAAGTATGCGTTCTGTAAAAGAACAATGTGAGATAGAAGATTTGGAAAAATTTGAAGATGTAGCTTATGAGATGCATATAACAGCTATGAAAATGGCAAAACCGGGTATTATAGAACAAAAGATTGCAGGCACAATTGAAGGTATTGGCTATGCTTATGGAGGACTGATGTCATTTCCTCCAATAGTATCTATACATGGTGAGACCTTGCATAATCCTTATCATAAAAATATTTTAAAAAAAGGTGATATGTTGCTTACTGATGCCGGAGCAGAATCACCAATGCGTTATGCAACAGATATTACACGAACAGTGCCCGTTGGTGGAAAATTTAACCAAAAACA
>CAZZDX010000215.1:0-5484 GCA_964653185.1 uncultured Bacteroidales bacterium | reverse complement strand
AGTTTAAATTTTCAGCATTAAAGTCCTTTATTCCTGTATTATTTAATATTGTTATAGTTTTTGTTGCTATTTTTATACAAGTGTTATGTGTTACTGTAACACTTACATTATAAGTGCCTGTATCAGTGTAAGTATGAACAGGATTTTGTATTGTGTCTGTGCCTGTATCTCCAAAATCCCAGTGCCAGCTATCAACATAAGCATTATTATTGTAAAACTGAACATCTGCATTGCCCTGTGATAAATAAAAAGTATCTGCAAGAGCAAAAACACGTGGTTTTATGTATTTACAGCTGGTATCAGGAGGCATATACCATATTCCGAGTGTTCCCCTTTTTATGCCTGCACTATCAGTATATGAATTACCGCCAACATATAATTCATCATTAAATACTTCTAATGCATAAATAACCCATAATACGGTATCTCCTGCTGCATGCCAGTTTTGACCATCCCAGCGGGCAAGATATCCGGTATAAACACTTCCGATAGTATCCCAACGCAATCCTACATAAACATCTCCTCTGTATAATTCAATTGAATGACATTCTCCACCATATCCATTTCCATATCCAACTTTTTCCCAGTAAAATCCATTCCATATTGCAATGCCATCAGTTAGTATTGTATCATCAACAATATTGAAACCTCCGCCTACATACAAAAAATTATTAAATGTGTCAACTTTCATGGACTGAATATAATAGCTGGTATTACCTCCAACATCTTCCCAAATGCTCCCATTATATTTCTTTAATGAATACCACATCCCTCCTGCATACAGTTCTCCGTTATAAACAGCCAAGGCATGAACCTCAGTGGGTAATGAGCCGATATTTATAAAATCCATACCATTATATGCTGCTACATGCCAGAAATATGTTGTTCCTATACCGCCAAATGTTCCTCCTAATATTAACATATTATTATAAATTACCATATCCCAAACATTATGATTTACTTCTCCATAACTGTTATCCAATCCATACCAGTTTATCCCATCCCATTTTGCAATATGTGCAGTGTTTGGAATATCCTGCACATTGGAAAACCCTCCACCTACATATAATCTGCAGTTATATCTGGCAAAACATTTAACGCGTTCCGCACATGCATTAATACCTGGACCCAGCGATTCCCATTGTATTAGATTCCATTTGCCAACACTATTTAATAAAGCGCCACCTCCATATTTGAATCCTCCACCTACATATAACACACTACCTTCTGAATAAAATCCTTCAACCATTGCATATCCACCAGGGTTCCATAACGAATCTTCATTTTCAAATGGATCCCAGTGCTGGGAATAAGAATAATGAAATAACATAAAAAATACAATAGTAAATAATACTTTTTTTATCTTCATCATTAAATAGTTTTTTTAGTTAATATTCCTATTTTTATTGAGATTTCAGATAAAATAATTAGTGTTGTATCAAATCCGTTGAAAAACTCTGTCAGGTTTTTAAATCAACCAACAGTTTTAGCCCATTACCAAATAATTATTGTTATTTTATTCTCAACATTTTTTTGTAATCAATATTTATTCCATTGACTTCAAGATTATAATAATATATTCCTTTTGCCCAATCTGCTGTTTTTAATTCAATAACATTATTACCTGATTCCACACCAATAACTTTAATGATTTTACCCAATACATCTCTTACAATGATTTTGCCTGTTGTTCCATCCGGTATCAGATATGGTATTTTAGTAGATGTTGTGAAAGGTTCAGGATAATTATCGCCTAATATATGATTGTCAGTCCTTCCCTCATCGGAATACTCATCATTATTTGATATTTGCATTGATTTTGTATCTATAAATTTAGGACACAAAGGTATATACTCGCCAAGTAATATATCAACAATTGCTCTGGCATTATATACTGCCGGGTTTGGCGGGCATTTACAGGCAAGATTATAAACATAAGCAAAATCAATGCTGTCTATATCATAAATAGTTTTGTCCTGCTCATATAATGATAAAAGTATTTGATGTAATTCAACAAAATCGTCAACCATAGGATCTTGTTCTGCGCTTAATTCGTTTAATTTTGCAGCAGCATTACTATAATTGCCATCAGCAAGATAAGTGCCGTAAAGTATTTGTTTTGACCTTACAGAACCATCATGTTCAAGCAATTGAATTGCATCGGCTTTGCGATTATGATTTGTATCAAGCAGTAAAACAATAATTCCATCCAGTAATTGAGTATATGTTCGTTGATTTTGTGCAATCTCTCTTCTGATTGAAGCAGGAGTTACAGCATTAGGATTATAAATTTGTAATTGCTTTAATTGATTTTTGATTCCATTAGGAAGATTTTCAATATAAGCATAAAAATCAAGTGCAATTATTCTTGAAACAGGCAGATTTTTATACATTACCAGTTTAAAATTTCCCGGTGAAAGTGCATCCTCGTTCATTAATATATATATCACAGTATCGGATAACGGTGAATGACCTATTAACATATTTTTTAACTTCCCGTTTGGTGTATTACCTGTAACAGCATCTAATAATACCTGTGTTTCACCTTTGTCTAAATTACTAATCAGGTTATCTAATTCATTTTTCAGAATATCTTTAATATTATTCAAACTGTCTAATTCTGAATATGGCTGAACATTAAAAGAAAAGTCAGGCAATGGTATAACAGGATTTATAATTGGTGAACATGACTCGGCATCAGTAGTGTAATCAATATATGTTGCTATACGATTAACCCCGGTATTTGTTACAGGTCTGTATTTATTGGTAAAATCATCGGTATTACCATGATGACGGTATTCATAATACGTATTTGATTCTGTTTCTTTGATAAGCTGTTTATTAAATGTATTACCTGCCGGACAGTTTGGGTTGCCACAAGGCAGCCCCTGATCACCAAGTGTCCAGTAAATAACAATTGGTGGAAATGGCCATGGTAGTATCCAGTTAATATCAATACCAAAATTATTCCAGTTTACATCATATTGAAGTGGATCAGGAAAATGGTCATTACATTTAAGAGTTAAATCTGTATTTAACCAATTTGTCTCAATTGCACGTTCACAATCTGTAAATTGATTTCCAAACCAAAATGGTGAATCAGCACCAATCAGTCCTGAAATATTAAAGTTTGCAATAATTGCTTTTTTGTAATAGTCAAATATATTTTCAGTTATTTGATAACCGGAAGTAAAATCCAGTTGCATACCAACATTGGATTTATTAACATCTAAAAATGAGTTTAAAAATTTATTATGATGTATATTATCAAATCCTCCGCCTGTAATTTTGATAGCAGCACTTTCTGCAATACCTGTTTCACCGGGTATTTCATCAAAGGTGCAATAGGCAATTTCGTGGTTATTGTCAACACTTAAGAACATGTTTACAATTTTTATACCATATATTGCCTGTTTAAACTCAGAATTATAAACATAATATTTAGAATCAAAGGACTTAATGCAGTATTGAATATTTTCAAAAGTACATTCATTAATAATATTATAAAGTCCTTTTTGCCCATCAATGGATATACCGACATCTGTTCGCTGATAGACATTGGCATAGCCAGCCCAGGGGTTCTGGTCATTAGGATATGGGCTGGTGCCTGTGGTGCTGTTATAATTTTGGTCACGTAAATGGGAACAAATGAAATGACATCCCCCAATAAAATTATTAAGTATACTATAATTATTTTCATTTTTAATGAATTTAATATCAATTCCATTATTTATAAAAATATTATTATTAGCTATAATAGCTCCTCCACCTAGTAAAATATCAAATTTATCAAGGTTGTTGTTACAGATGTAATCAATGTTTCTTGTTCCAAGCAGGACGCCAATATGAGCATTGTATATATTTGTATTTTGAAGGGAAATAACACCTGAAACTTCAATACCTTGCCACATATAATTACATGGTTCTTCAAGATTGGTTAATGTAGAATTTTTTATTACTAGTAATCCTTTTGCTATTATTCTGGCGTTTGGTGCAAATCTTAATGTCATGTCTTCAATTGTAAAATTTACACCCTGGTTTACAATAATATCTCCTTGCACAGTTATTTTATTAGCCCCCCCCCAGTATGCAGGATCCCAGGTTATATCACTATCAATTATTGTTCCATCAGGAACATCATAAATTACATCACATACACACTGATCCTGTTGTATAAATATTGTTTCCTGATGAACATCAGAGCCACAGGCATTGGAAACAATAAAAGTTATACAATAATAACCATATTCACTGAACTGGTGTATTGGATTTTCTTCTGTTGATTCAGAGCCATCGCCAAAATCCCAATTATAATCAGTTGCATCAGTTGAAAGATTAGTAAATGTTATATCAGTATTAATAACCGGGCAAGTGGTTGAAAGAGAGAAACCGGCTGTTGGCAAAGGATTAACAGTAACAACAACATCATCAGTATCAGTACATACATGGTCACCTGTAACAGTAAGAATATAAGTTGTTGTTATGGTTGGGCTTGCCACAGGATGATGTGTCAATGGATTATTTAAATCTTGTGTTGGACTCCATTCATAAGAATAACCCATACCTAATCCATCTCCCAGTGTTACACTTTCTCCTAAACAAATTGTATGATCAGGACCTGCATCAGCTGTTGGGGATGGATAAATACAAATATAATGATCTAAATTACAAACCATATTAGATGCTGGATTAGATGCTGGAATAAAAGGCTGGCATGTTATTGTTGATGGAATATAAGGAACATATGATATGCATAGAACAGCTTCGCTTCCACCTGGTAAATTGTTATACCAAATATAAGAAGTAGTTGTTGTTGATGTTGAAAACATTTGGTTATTTCCGTCAGAAATATAAAAACATCCTTCGTTTTGTTGAATATATGAGTCATTGTTATAAATATTAAATGTAATAGGATCTCCTGGACAAAAGTGTTCACAGCATGGAAAACTACCATGACAATCATTATCAGGAATATTTACAGAAATATCAAAGGGTAATTTGTTTTTTATACCGATTTTTATACTTTTGTAAATAATATTCTTAAAAGATATTTTTATATAATATGTTTCACCTATAGTGATACTATCTTTTCTTACTAAATATTGATAATATGTTGTTGCAATAGTTGATAAATTACTACAATTTCCTTTAAATAAATAAATATTATTAAAAGCAGATTTAATAGAATCAGTTAAATCAAACAAGGCAATAGATACAGCATTAGAGCTGGCAATAAATTTAAACCAAGCTATAGAGTCAGACATGAATATGTTATGATATGTATAAATAGAATCAGGGATAAGTGATATCGCATTAATACAAGAAGTTGCTGTTGGTTCCTTTATATTTTTAAGACAAATCCCCAAATGCCCATTAACTTCCTGTTGCTGTTCAACTTTAATATAATATGTATTGCCTGTTGTTAAATCATTTGCAGTAATGGTTAAGCTGTCTCCATTGTCCAGACCTTTGTGTGCTATTTGC
>CAZZDX010000214.1:0-5510 GCA_964653185.1 uncultured Bacteroidales bacterium | reverse complement strand
GTCTATGAAAAACTCTGAAAATCTTGATGCGAATGAATTAATAGAAGTCCCCATATTTCTTTATCCATAAAAAATACCGAAGAGCCAATAAAATAAATACTTAAAAATGCATAAAGGGCAAGAAATAAATAATATTATTTTATCTTTTCTGATAAATTATAATCCGGAAATGATAGGATTGTTTGGCTCATATTCTCGTAATGAAAATAAAAAAGAGAGTGATATTGACATTTTAATTAAATTTAAGGAAACTCTTTCATTGCTTCAATTAATTCGTATTGAAAACGAACTTTCTCAAAAACTTGGAATAAAAGTTGACTTGGTTACAGAAGGAGCAATTAAGAATAAAAGAATTAAATCAAATATTGAAAAAGACCTGCAAATAATTTATAAAGTATGAAAGATGATTTAGCTTATGTTGAACATATTCTTGATTGTATACGTAAGATAAAAAAATATACAATAAATTTATCAGCTTATCTAAAAAATATATTTATTTTATGAATATTGAGAAGTTATAAAAATTCTAATCTAAGTTAACATTTATTTTTTCTATACTTTTTTTGGCATCTCCATAAAGCATATCTGTATTTTCTTTATAGAACAAAGAATTTTCTACGCCAGCATAACCTACAGCCATAGATCGTTTTAAAACAAAAACTTTTTTGGCTTTCCAAACTTCAACAACAGGCATTCCATAAATAGGACTTGTTGGGTCTTCCTGTGCTCCAGGATTAACAGTGTCGTTAGCCCCAATAACCATTGCGATATCTGTTTCGGATAATTCAGGATTAATTTCATCCATTTCTAAAACAATATCATAAGGTACATTTGCTTCGGCGAGTAAAACATTCATGTGTCCTGGTAGACGTCCTGCAACAGGATGTATGCCAAATTTAACGGATTTTCCTTTGTTTCTAAGTTTTTCAACCAAATCATGAACAGAATACTGGGCTTTAGAAACAGCCATACCATAACCGGGAACAATAATAACAGATTGAGCTTCATTTAGCATTTCGGCGGCTTCTTCATGAGTTATAGATGTTACATTTCCTTCCATTTTCTTTCCTGTTTTAATTTCTTGTCCAAAGCCACCCGATATAACAGCAAAAAAAGATCTGTTCATGGCATTGCACATGATAATAGAAAGTATTGCACCGGAACTACCAACCAAAGCACCTGTAATGATAAGTAAATCATTTCCTAACATAAAGCCTGTGGCGGCGGCAGTCCAACCTGATAAAGAATTAAGCATGGATATTACAACTGGCATATCAGCACCACCAATAGCCATTACCAACATAATTCCAAAAAATGCTGCAATGCCTGTCATTATAAATAGATACAGCATTCCATCCATATTACCTTGTCTAATAAATAAAACACCAAGTACGACAGAAATTAATACAAGTATTACATTTACAATATCTTTTCCTTTGTAAACAAAAGGTTTGCTAGGAATTTTTGCATCAAGTTTTCCCCATGCAATAATAGAACCTGTAAAAGTAATGGCTCCAATAAATATGCCTATAAAAATTTCTACTAAATGAATGGATCTTTCTGCTCCTGGCAAGTTAAAAGTATTAGGATCTATATAAGAACTAAATCCAATTAAAACGGCTGCTAAACCCACAAAACTATGGAGCATTGCTATAAGTTGCGGCATAACAATCATTTCTACTTTTCTAGCTATCATAATTCCTATAAAGGAAGCTATAATCATAGCAATGATAATATAAATATATCCATTTATATTATCACCGAAAAGAGTTGCAAAAATGGCTATAATCATACCTATGATGCCATAAATAATTCCTTTTTTTGCTGATTCCTGAGATGATAATCCCGATAAACTTAAAATAAAAAGAATAGAAGCAAATAAATACGATGCTATTTGAATTTGTATTGTAATCATAATTTATTTATTTATTATTTTTTAAACATTTTTAACATTCTATGAGTAACAAAAAAACCACCAACAATGTTAATGGTAGCAATGAATATGGCAATAAATGCCAATATAGATCTTGTATCTGTAAAATTATCCTGTATTTGTAATAATCCTCCTATAATAATAATTCCGCTTATGGCATTTGTTACAGACAAAAGAGGTGTATGCAAGGAATGAGTAACATTCCATATAACATTCCATCCAACAAAAACAGCAAGAACAAATGCAGTAATATGTCTCATAAAATCAGGAGGAGCAATTTTGCCTAACAAAAATAATAAAATACCTATTACTGCAATCGAAATAACGGATGATATGATTTTTTTCTTTGCTTTATTATTTTTTAAAGAAGATTCTTCTGCAACAGATGGTTTTGTTATATCTGTTTTTTTCTGAGCTGTTACAGCAAGCGGTTCTGGTGGCCAATTAATTTTTCCATCATAAGTTACCATAGCACGTTTAACAACATCATCATTCATGTCTATTTTAAAATTTTCTGCTTTACCCATATCATCAAGCAAATTACATAAGTTATTTCCATATAGAAAACTGGCTTGTGTGGGAAGTTGGTCAACCTTACCAATGATAGTAACTCCGTTTTCGGTAGTATAAATTTCACCATTTTTTGTAAATATACAATTACCACCTGTGGATGCAGCCAAATCAACTATTACCGAACCTGGCTTCATTGCTTTTACATGTTCTTCAAGTAAAAGTTTGGGTGCTTCTTTACCAGGAATTTGTGCAGTTGTAATAATAATATCAACTTCTTCTGCTTGCTTTTTAAATAAAGCCATTTCTGCATCAATAAATGCTTGACTCATAATTTTACTGTATCCCGTAGAAGTTGAACCATCTTCGTTAATATCTACAGTAACAAATTGTGCTCCCATAGATTGAATTTGTTCAGCAGTTTCTTTACGGGTATCAAAAGCCCTTACAATTGCTCCTAAAGATTTTGCTGTTCCAATAGCGGCTAAACCTGCAACACCTGTTCCAATAACAAGAACTTTAGCAGGTTCTACTTTACCGGCAGCGGTTATTTGTCCATTTAAAAATCGTCCAAAGTAATTAGCAGCTTCTATTACTGCTCTATATCCTGCAATATTTGCCATAGAAGATAAAACGTCCATTTTTTGTGCTCTGGAAATTCTAGGAATGGTATCCATTGCAATGGCATTTATACCTGCATCGGCAAGTTTTTTAAGCAATGATTGATTCTGAGCAGGATACAAATAACTTAAAATGACTGTACCTTTTTTTATTAAATCAACCTCTTGTTCTGTTGGATGTTGAACTTTTAGAACAATATCAGATTTTGAGTACAGTTCTGACGCCGAAGCAATTATTTCTGCGCCAGCAGACGAATATTCTGCATCAGAATATTTTGCGTTTAATCCACATTCGGTTTCAACCAAAACTTCAAATCCTTGTTTTTTTAAACGTATAACAGTTTTGGGTGTTGCAGCAACTCTTAACTCATTCTGACGCACCTCTTTAGGAATACCTACTTTCATATTATTTTACGATTATGTTATAACAAAATGATAAAAAATTTAAAGGTTTAAATAGAAGTCCCCTTAAATATAACTATTATTTTTCGCTACGAAAAATCTTAATTTTTGCAAATATATATATATATATTAAATGCAAATTTTTTATATCATTTTTTTTGTTAATTTTATTTTTCAAGTGCAAATGTATATATATATAAGAAGATATACTTCAAGCGGTTAAAATTTTAACTATTTATAATATAAATAATAATTTTAGTGTCATAAAAAGATAGAAAAAATATTATTGATTTGAATTTTTAATTATTTTTGCAAAAAAATAATTTGATTATTATTTTTTACAAATAAAATAAATAATATAAATTAAAATTAACAAAGATATGGAGACAACAACAATGAATAGTATAGACCAGAAAGTAAAAGAATTTATGGCAAAAGTTATTGCCAAGGATCCTGGTGAAGTAGAATTTCATCAGGCAGTTAAGGAAGCTGCTGAAACACTTATTCCTTATGTAGAAGAGCATCCAAAATATAAAAAAGTAAAGATTTTGGAAAGAATGTGTGAGCCGGAAAGAGTTATTATGTTTAGAGTTCCTTGGTTAGATGATAAAGGAGAATTTCAAATTAACAGAGGGTTCAGAATTCAAATGAATAGTGCAATAGGTCCTTATAAAGGAGGATTAAGATTGCATCCTACTGTTAATTTAAGTATTCTAAAATTTCTTGCATTTGAACAAACTTTAAAAAATAGTTTAACAACTCTTCCAATGGGCGGTTCTAAAGGCGGCTCTGATTTTAATCCAAAAGGCAAATCAGATAATGAAGTAATGCATTTTTGCCAGAGTTTTATGACAGAACTTAATAAATATATTGGACCTAACACAGATGTCCCTGCTGGTGATATTGGTGTAGGAGGAAGAGAAATTGGCTTTTTCTTTGGACAATATAAACGTATTAGAGACGAATTTACAGGCGTATTAACAGGTAAAGGTCGTGAATGGGGCGGCAGTTTAATAAGACCTGAAGCTACTGGCTATGGTGATGTATATTTTGCCGAAGAGATGTTAAAGACAAAAGGAGAAAGTTTTAAAGGTAAGACAGTTGTCATTTCCGGTTCTGGAAATGTTGCACAATATGCAACAGAAAAAGTAACACAATTAGGAGGTAAAGTTGTTACTTTGTCTGACTCTAATGGATATATCTATGATTCTAACGGAATTAACAAAGAAAAATTAGATTATTTAATGGAACTAAAAAATATTAAAAGAGGAAGAATTAGAGAATATGCTGAAAAATATGGAGCAGAATATCATGAAGGTCAAAGACCATGGGGTATTAAATGTGATGTTGCTTTACCATGTGCTACTCAAAATGAACTTAATGAGGAAGAAGCTAAAACATTGGTAAATAATGGTTGTATATGTGTTGGAGAAGGTGCAAATATGCCTTGTACACCGGAAGCTGTTGAAGTATTTATGAAACACAAAGTTCTCTTTTCTCCTGGTAAAGCATCTAATGCAGGTGGTGTATCTGTTTCCGGACTTGAAATGTCTCAAAATTCATTAAGATTATCTTGGACAAGAGAAGAAGTTGATGAAAAATTACATAATATTATGAAGAGTATTCATGAAACTTGTGTTAAATATGGTAAAGATTCAACCGGATTTGTAAACTATGTCAGAGGTGCAAATATAGGAGGTTTTGTTAAAGTTGCTGATGCTATGTTAGCTCAGGGTTTGGTATAAATTTCGGATTAATTAAATTTGTGTATCTATTTACCCCGTTAAAGAATTGCTTTCTTGAAAAGCAGGACTTTAACGGGGTAAATTTTTTTTATAAACACTCACTATTCCAAAGAAAACAATATCTTGTCATTCCAAGCGTAGAGAGGAATCTCAAATTAAGAACAAAATAACCAATTTTTATCTAATAATCATATTTTTGAATAGAGCCAATATTTTTGAATTTTAGAATTATTAAAAATTTGGAGAAACAAAAATCAATCAGGCAGTTGCCTGATAACAATTAGAATATCAAGTGATTAT
>CAZZDX010000213.1:0-5522 GCA_964653185.1 uncultured Bacteroidales bacterium | reverse complement strand
CCTAATTCATAACTTTTGTTACCTTCTTCTATTTCAAGGATAGCTTTTTTTAGTTCTCTTTTTTTATCAGGGAAGTTTTCTTTTTTAAATTCAACATTTTGTGCATTCAAATTAAAGCAAAATGCCAATAGCAAGAAGTTAATAAGAAATAATTTATTTTTCATAATTTATATTTTTGTAATTTGTTCATTTTTAGTTACTTATACCGTTGGATCAGGCATTCGTTCCGATAAATACGGAATTTGCAATCAGTAGCCAAACATGGTTGCCTGACAGCATTTACATTTTTAACAAGACAAAAGTTTCCAGTTTATAGTTTATAGTTTATAGTTTAAAGTTTAAAGTTCCAAGCACAAAGTTCAAAACTCATAATTTTTCAGTAGTATCTAGTTAATATATACCCAACAGGTGCTACGCGACCTGTCGGGTGATAATTTCAAAAGTTTCCAGTTTAAAGTTCAAAACTCATAATTCATAATTTTATAGTTGTCTTTGGTTATGGATGTTTCATAATTGTTTTTGATATTAAAATTTACATAATTGTTTTGAATATTTTCCTCCTGTTTCAATACCAAGGGATGCTGCTTTTTTCCAGTCCTCGCATGCTTCTTTATCTTTTCTTAACATTTCTTCTGATATTCCACGGTTAAGAAAAGCATATCCATAATTAGGATTTAGTTCAATAGCTTTGTCATAATCTTTGACAGCTTCTTTATAATTTTTTAGTTTATGTTTTGCGTTTCCACGGTTGTTGTATGCATAAGCATATTTGGAGTTAAGTTGAATAGCTTTATCATAATCAGCAATAGCTCCGTTATAGTCATCCAATAATGCTTTTACATTGCCGCGGTTGTTATAAGCGATATAATATTCAGGTTTTATCTTAATAGCAGTAGTATAATAATCAACAGCATCTTTGTAATTTTCAAGCATTTTTTCTATACTTCCAATATTATTAAATACAAAAGCTAACTTTGAATTTAATTTGGCAGCTTTTTGGTAATCTTCTAAGGCACCTTTATAATCCTCAAGCATTCTTTTTGCGCTTCCCCTGTCATTATAAGCATATGCATAATCTGGTTTTATGTTTATTGCTTTTGTATAATCGTCAATAGCGTTTTCATATTCTTTTAATTCAAATCTTACACCACCTCTGTAATAATATGCTTTGTCATATTTAGCGTCAGATGCTATAGCTGAGTTATAATCTTCTAATGCGCCGTGTATATCTTTCATTCTATATTTGGCAAGACCTCTGCTAAAATATGTTTTTTCCGAAGTATTAAGATCCAAGGCTTTATCAAAATCATTTATTGCAGTTTCATAATTTTTTAGTTCAAGATTAACAGAACCACGATTATAATATGCTTTTTCAAAATCAGGTTTAAGTTTTATTGCTTCATCAAAATTTTTAATAGCTTCATTATATTTATTTTGTTCAAATAGAGTTATTCCTTTGTTATACAATTTTTCAGCTTCTTGACTATCTTGTGAAAAAACCTGCATAAAAGGTATAATAATGACTAATAATATTAAATATATTTTTTTCATATTAAAAAAGATTTAGTTTAAGTATTTAATTTAAGGATTTAAGAAATAAAAAAAACACAAAATTAGTATTTAATTACAATTAAAAAATATATTTTTTTGTAATTTTTGCCAATATTTATTTGTAATACTATTTGGGGATTATTTACTTAACACTTTAAATTCTGTTCTTCTGTTTTGTTGTCGTCCTGTTTCTGTATTGTTAGTTGCTATTGGTTGAGAAAAACCATATCCTTTGTATGTTAATCTCTCTTTACTTATTCTTTTTTTAATTAGATAATCAACAACGGCTTTGGCTCTTCTTTCTGACAAACTTTTGTTATATGCTGCTGAGCCAACATTATCAGTATGTCCTGAGACCTCAATTTTTAGGGTAGGCACGTCATTCATTAATTTTGTAAGTCGGCTAAGTTCTGACATAGATTCATCCCTGATACTAGCTTTGTCAAAATCAAAAAAGATATTTTTTAATACAATTTTTTTACCGACTTCTATTTTTTTAAGCAGTATATCTTTTTCTATTTCGTGATATTCTGTTGAAGGAGATATATCAAAGTTTTCGGAATGGAACAGATATTCTTCTGCTTCTACAATCATGCCATAATTATGTCCGGAAGGTAAAGATATTAAATATTTACCTGTTTTACTGTTAGATTTGAATGTTGAAACAACTTCATTTTTTTCATTATCAATAATTTCAATTGTTGCTTCAACAGGTTTAGAAGTTGTTGCATCTAATATTATTCCTTTTACGAGTGTAAGGTTAGATGTTTTTGTTTTAGATTGTGTAATTGTCTCGCTTATGGGCTTAGCTATGCTTGCTAATAAATTATCTTCCGTATTATTGATAAGTTTTTTTTGATATTCAAGAAATGTTATGCAATATATATCTTCTTCTCCATTACCTTCTAATCTTATAGATGAAAAATAACCATGTTCGCCGCTAGCTGATATAGAGAAGAATACGTCATCATCAGGAGTGTTGACAGGGTATCCCAGATTTATAGGTTCAGACCATTTACCATTTTCATAAACGGACTTAAAGATATCAAGTCCTCCCATAGTTCCGTGTCCTTCAGAGCTAAAGTAAAGGGTTTTTCCATCCGGGTGCATAAAGACACCTTCCTCATCATAACGGGTGTTAATATTAGAACCGATGTTAATAGGTTTATCCCATTCGCCTAATTCATTAATTTTAGAAAAATATATATCGCTACCGCCATATCCTTCCTGTTTATTAGATACAAAGTATATAGTTCGTCCATCATAAGAAAAAGATGCTGATGATTCGTGATATTTGGTATTTATATTATTATTTAATTTTTCGGGTTTTGACCATTTATCTCCTTCAAGGTTACATTGATAAATATCTCCGCCATTACTACCTTTATATATAAATAGTTTTTGTCCATCCGGTGATAGTCCGACGATTGCATCGTTTAGCTCTGTGTTAAGTGGTTTTCCCGGATTCTCAGGTGGAGTCCAATTGCTACCATTGTTGTTTGTAATATAAATATCTTCATAATATTCATTATCTGTTGGGTCTTTGGTATTTTTGAGAGAAGAGTCAGGTCTGCAGGAAGTAAACATCATAATTGATTCGTCTGCATTAATAATAGGATTATATTCAGGATAAGTAGAGTTAATATTTTTAAGATTGGTGATAGATACTGAGACAGGATTATCAATTAATTTTTTAGCATTGTTACATTCATCAATTCTTTTATCAACTTCTACACCAAGATCAGAAAAATAACGTTTTGGAAATAATGTTTTTCTGTATTTTTCATATTGTTCTTTTGCTTTATTAAATTTATAAATAAGTTGATAAGCTTGTCCAAGCAAAAAGTTAACATCTGGTGCTACTATTGAGTCCAGTTCTATAGATTTTTCAAGATATGGTATAGAATTAATTTTTTGCATAGTATTCATATAACAATTACCAATTTTATAGTTTAACAGCGCATTATCAGGATTAAAATTATTTGCCATCAAATAATATCCTATAGCAGTAAAGTAATACATTCCTTCACTTACCCTATAATATTTATCACCTTTTTTGATATTTTTAACAGCTTTTTTTAGTTCTTTACCTTGATCTAGGAAGTTAGATTTTTTAAAGTCAACATTTTGAGCATTTAAGTTAAATGTTAACATTAACAAGATAAGAATATTAACTAATGATATCCTTATTATCATAATATTTTTTATATAATGTTTCATTGTTTACATATTATTTACATAATTGTTCTGAATATTCTTTACCTGCACTAATACCGAGAGAATCGGCTTTTTCCCAGTCCTTACAAGCTTCTTCATTTTGTTTTATCATTTCTTTTGTTATTCCACGATTAATGTAAGCATATCCATATTCAGGATTTAGTTGGATAGCTTTATCATAATCTGTGATAGCTCCCTTGTGATCGTTTAGTTTATTTTTTGCATTACCACGATTATTATATGCATAAGCATAGTCAGGATTTATTTCAATAGCTTTGTTATAATCTTCAATAGCTTCTTTATATTTTCGCAGTTCAAAATTTATGCTTGCTCTATTATTATATGCAATATAATAATCAGGTTTTATTTCAATAGCTTTAGTATAATTATCAATAGCTTGTTCATAATTTTCAAGTATTTTTTTTATACTTCCAATATTATTATATACAAATGCTAAATTAGGATTTAATTCAACAGTTTTTGCATAATCAATCAAGGCGCCATCATAATCTTTGAGTTTTCTTTTTGCGCTTGCTCTGTCATTATAAGCATAAGCATAATCAGGTTTTAGATTAATTGTTTTTGAAAAGTCATCAATAGCATCTTCATATTTGTCCATTTCAAATTTGGCTCCACCTCTGTAATAATATGCCTGATAATAGTTAGAGTCAAGTTTTAATGTTGCGTTACAGTCCTGCAAAGATCCTTGCATATCACCTGTTTTATATTTAGCAAGGCCTCTTACGAAATATGCTTTCTTAAAATCAGGGTTTGATTCTATTATCTGATTAAATTTTTCAATAGCATCCTTAAATTCATTTTTATTAAGATAGGCAAGTCCCTCATCATATAATGCACCTTCTATAGTTTTTGTAGTTTTGGCTTCCTGTTCTTCAGCAGAAATTATATTTTCAATATTTTTGATTTTTGATTCTTTTTCATTTACAGGTAGTTCCTCAATACTTGTTTCTGTGATGTTTTTACTAATCGGAGTTTCGTCAATAGTAGTTTTATTTGTTTTGATAATATTTTCAGTAACAGGGATTTCTTTTGTTTCTTCAATATTTTTATTTGTTGTAGTTTCTTTTGATTTTGGTATATTCTCAGCTATATATGTTTTTTCTGTTTTTGATTTTATTTCTTTGCCTTTTACAGGTATTTTAAGTTTTTGATTTGGGTAAATAGCTTTTTTTGATTCTGGGTTATTAGCATATATGTTATCTATACTAACTGAGTATAATTTGGCAATAGAATATACTGTCTGCTTAGGTTTAACAATATGTATATAGTATTGCTTTTCATCAAAATTTTTAATTTTATCTGATTTAGCATAAGTTACAGATGTTTTATTATATTTTTTTGGTTTTGATTTGTTTTCAGTTATATATGTTTCTTTTGTTTTTAATTTTATCTCTTTGTCTTTTACCGGTATTTTAAGTTTCTGGTTTGGACAAATATTTTTTTTAGAATTAGGATTGTTGGCATAAATGTTATCTATATTAACAGAGTATAATTTGGCAATTGAATATACTGTTTGCTTAGGTTTAACAATATGTATATAATATTGTTTTCCGTTTATCTTTTCAATTTTATTTGATTTAACATAAGTTACTTTTTGAGAAAAGCATTGAAAAGAATAAACAATAAATATTAAAAATATCAAGTATATTTTCATGTGTTTATATTTTTATAATTAAGCAATTATATTTTTTTTATTTCACGCAAAGACGCCAAGTCGCAAAGATTTTTTTATG
>CAZZDX010000212.1:0-5541 GCA_964653185.1 uncultured Bacteroidales bacterium | reverse complement strand
AATTTTTGTGTACTTTTTTAAAAATGACGACATTACGAACAGACACTAATTAAAACAGTATCAGAACTTGAAAGATAATTCTTGTCAAATTCAAATTCATAGAAACTAATACCTTTTTCTATAATCCTCAAAACATTTCCACCTCTGTAATAAATGTTTACATTATTCTCTCTAATCTCAATATCCAATGTATTGTCTCTTTGTACATAAACTAAAATTTCTTTTAATTTACCTGAAATCAAATCAGTTATAAACGATTTGCTTAATAATCTTTTCATTGTTTTTTATTTAATGACCAAACTCTATTCTTTACTAAACCGAAAAGTATCGGACCTAAAAACAACATTACTATACCTGAAATACCTCTGCTTTGTCTTCGGTTCTTTCCACTTGGAGAAATCAAATTCACAAGATAGATTGCAAAAATAACTCCCAATGGAATTTTTGTTATTAATGCCAACAAAGTTTTAAAAATGTTTCTGTTGTCTAAATATGTTGTTACAATAATCCATATCATCAAAAGGCTTTCAATACCAATAAAGATATTTCGCAAAATGCGATTATCTATTTTGTCACCAAAAATGTAGAACAAACTAATCGGAGCAAGGATTAGCATAAATACTTTGGTCAAGTCGGCAAAATCGCGATAAACCGTTATTGTTTTTGTGAAACCGAGAATTATTCCGAGAAGCAAAATTCCAATGCTCCCGTATATGTAATATTCGTTTGGTATTGATTTTAGGAATTCCATTTATACCTTATTATAATTGTCCAGAATTATTTTTAAAGCTTTCTCCGTACAATTGTATATAGCTTTTTTAAGTCCTTTTATTTTTAATTTTTCTTCGTCAAGATCAATAACAATTGCTGAGTTCTTATATTTCGATTCTTTGTTTTCAGAGTCTGTTTTATTCAAAATTTCAAAAAAATCTGGATAGTTTGAAATCAAATATTTCTCTAATTCTGTATAAATTGTCTTTTGTGCTTCTGGAAGTATTGATTTTTCTGTCAGGGGATCTTTTCCAGCATAACCAAAACTCACTAATGTTGCTTTTGAAAAACGTACGTCCAAAATGCCTTGTTCTAGTGGTTCTAATGGTATAAATGCAACCTTTTTTGAATATTTTCCTTTTTTGAAAAATAAATATCTCATCCTTTGACTTTTTGCAGTTTCTTCTGGATTATAGTCAGTTTTATCATATTCAGGACCCTGTAGAAACTTATCATATTTTTTATTTTTGCGTAAAGTATTGAGCGCCATTTGGCCTGCATCTATAAAACTTTTCGATTTATTACTTATCGAATAAGCTACTAGGAAAATCGCAACAGTAACAAGTAAACCAACTAAGTCTTTTACTGCATCCAATAAATTTTCGGCAGAAAACCCTTTAATCGATAAATTAATTAAAATAGCAAGTGTGCCAATTACTGAAAAAAATACAGCAATCAATTGTTCTTTTTTGTTATTCATAATTATTAAATTTTAGTGACTATTCATTTAAAAATTGAGTGTCGGAAGATTTGGCTCTTTGATTTTTGCGAAGCGTTGGTTTGTGTGTCGGCAAAAAACTAAATCTTTTGTCTTTCGTTGTCTTTTCGTTTTCATTCTCAAACCATTTTTTTCTGTTGTCATTGTCACTGTGTCTTTTCTTCGCCTTGTTGCCAACTTGTATATACATCGTAATTATTTAAAAGTTCCATTTTTAAGTCGTAGGTCAAAGACCAACGGTTTATACCACCTTAATTTTGATATAAAGCAGAAGTTTTTAAAAAATTTTATTCCTCTTTACTTCAACAAGTTCAGTAACCATATATTTTTTATATCTACAAAAATACAAAACTATTTTAAATTAAAATTAAATACCTATAAAAAATGATAAACAAATTTTTACATCAGTTCCGATAAATTTTGACTTTATGAACAAACACTATTTATATTCGGAAAATGGTTCTATATGTATTCCAATATGTGTTTGAGAGCCATATTTATCGCGTAATATTTTTTCAATTTCAGATGCAATATTGTGTGATGCTTCAACGGAAAGGTTTTTATCAACTTTTACGTGTGCTTCAATAGCGATGTAGTTTCCAATTTTTCTTGTTCTTAAATTATGATATCCTTTTACGCCTGAAACATTTTTAATTATAAATGAAATTTTATCTTCTGTTTTTTTAGGTAATGAATTTTCCAGCAATTCTTTCACACTTGGATTAGCTAAATCCCATGCTACTTTAATAATAAAAAAACTTACAATTATACTTGCAATTGGATCTAATATTCTCCATTTATCACCTAAATAAATTGCTCCAGAGATTCCTAGTGCAGTACCAAATGAAGAAAATGCATCAGATCTATGATGCCATGCATTTGCAATAACAACATTACTATTTATTTTTTTACCGGTTTTAATAGTGTACCAGTATAAAATTTCTTTGCTGATAATAGATATAATTGCAGCAGCAAAAGCCACAAATCCAGGTTGCTCAATAATTTCACCTTTTAATGCATTAACTACTTTTTGAAATCCTGTCCAAAAAATGCCAACACCAACAATCATTAAAGCAAAACTAATTAACATAGTAGCAAATGTTTCAAATTTCCCATGTCCATATTGATGATTGCTGTCAATATCTTTGCTTGAGATTCTAACAAATATGAGTACAATGATGTCTGTAACAGAATCTGACAAAGAATGAATCCCGTCGGCAATCATAGCTCCACTTTTTCCTGTAATACCAGCTATTATTTTGCCTGTTGTGAGTATCAGATTAGTGAATAATCCTACAAGTGTTACTTTGTTAATTTGCTTTAATCGTTCTGTATTTTCTTTCATGAACTTTCTCTAAATATTTTAAAGTTTGCAGATGATTTGAATTACAATTGCACACCACGGTAATTTGTCTAAAAACTGTTAGGTCTATATTAACATCGTAGGTTATTTAACCAACATGGTAAACATTTTTCAAAAATAAGACAATTTGAACAATACTTATCTAGCGGACAGTCAGATTTGTTAAGAATATTAGAATTTCAGTTTTTCAGACATTCTAACGGGGCAGCGGGTATCTGAAGTTGCCGAAGACGATTTGGATGAGAGCGTTAGCCCGAATCAGATACTTGCTGTTATGCAAAGTTCGGCATGTGTTTTTATATACATCCAAATAATTTCATTCTGGCAGTCCCATTGATGATAAAGCAATTTTTGCCGACAATCTTCTTGGTAAAATACTAACAATTCTTGCATTTATGGAATTCAGTAATCCCGGTACAATAAAAGATCTTCCTCTAAGCATACTTTTAATCCCAATTTTGGCTACTTTTTGACTTGACATTCTTGTTAACTTTATAAAAAAAGTTTCTTTTTTATGCCCGGCAGTTTTCAGAAACTCAGTCATAGTAACACCTGGACATAAAACACAGCATCTTACTTTTGTTTTTCTGAGTTCATAATTCAATGCAATTCCAAAGTTGAGCACAAAACTTTTAGCTGATGCATAAGTAGCATACGACGGTGTTGGCTGAAAAGCTCCAATTGAGCTAGTTTGTAATATAAAACCAAAGTTTCTTTTAACCATGTCTTTTACAAATAATTTGGTTAAGTGTATGAGATTAATAATCAACAAATTAAGCATAGCAAATTCTTTTTCCCATGGTATATTAATAAAATAATCATGAATCCCATAACCAGCATTGTTAATAAGTATATCAACATTTATTCCTAATTCATTTATTTTGTTATAGAGAATATCAGGAGATTTTTCTAACGATATATCAACAGGAATAACTTTGATGTCTATTTTATGTTTTTCAATAATTTCTTCTTCCAGCTCTTTTAGTTTGTCTTCACGACGTGCAACTATAATCAAATTACAACCTAAATCGGCTAATATTTTGCTAATATCCCATCCAATCCCGCTTGATGCCCCTGTAACTAATGCATATTTTCCTTTAATGTCCATCATCATAATTACCTCTCTAATTTTTTGTTATCTTTTTCTATAGCGAATTTCGTATAACGTAATAGTGTTTTATGAAAAACTCAAAAATATGTAAAAATATTGATATAAATCAAATAATTATAAAAAAATACAAATCAGTCAGTCGCCCGACTGATAATTTTGATTAAAGGAAATAAACTGAATTTTGTTTAAAAATAAGTTGGGCTGAACCGCGGTATTTTAGATTTATGGGTATTCTATAAATATTTTTTTGGATAAGTAAGATTTTTTAAGCATATTTTTAAAAATTTTTATCCCTCTTTATATCATTTATATTTACAAAAATATAAATTATTTTTAAAATATAAACAAAAAATATTTAATCTTTATGAAAAAAAATATTCTAAAATATTTTAAATCAAAATCTTAAAAAATATTATTTTAGCAAAAAATATTATTTTTATCAAAATTGCAGATGAGTAAAAAAAATAAATATTCGGCTTTAAAGGTAAATGATGGTATATCACAACCTTCATCTGTTAATGATGATGCTGTAAGTGAATATAAGTTAAAGAGCAAAGCATTGCTTTCCGCAGATGAATATATGAAAGGTATTTTGGATGGAGACAGAGTAATATTAAGTAAGTCCATCACTTTAATAGAGAGTAATCTGCCTGAACATCATAAACTTGCACAGCAAATAATAGATAAATGCCTTCCATATTCGGGAAATTCTATTCGTATTGGTATTACAGGTGTGCCAGGCGTAGGAAAAAGCACTTTTATTGAGGCATTAGGTAAATATGTTACTAATATGGGTCGTAAGTTAGCTGTTCTGGCAATAGATCCTAGCAGTGAACGGACAAAAGGAAGCATACTTGGAGATAAGACGCGTATGGAAGAACTCTCAACAGATAAGAATGCTTTTATAAGACCATCTCCAACAGCAGGTTCATTGGGCGGAGTTAGCCGTAAGACAAGAGAGACGGTAATACTTTGCGAAGCAGCAGGATTTGATACAATATTTATTGAAACAGTAGGCGTTGGACAATCTGAAACACTTGTGCATTCAATGGTTGACTTTTTTCTTTTGCTTATGCTTGCAGGAGCAGGAGACGAGCTACAAGGAATAAAAAGAGGAATAATGGAAATGGCTGATGCTATCTTTATTAACAAAGCTGACGGAGATAATATACAAAAAGCAAAATATGCAAAAAATGAATATACAAGAGCACTTCATTTGTTTCCTCCTACTGAATCGGGATGGATACCTGTTGTTGATACTTGCTCCTCTGTTACTAAAAAAGGAATTGATAGTGTTTGGAATACTATAATGAGATATTTTAAATTTGTTCAGAAAAATGGTTTTTTTGAAAAAAGACGTAATGAACAGGAAAAATATGTGATGTATGAGACCATAAATCAAAGATTAATGGATAACTTTTATCAGAATAAAAATATTCAAAAAATATTATCTGAAACAGAAAAAAAATTGATATATCATAAAGCAACTCCTTATACTGCTGCAAAAGAACTATTTGATATATATTTTCACTACTGACCGACTAAATTTTAAATAAAGGGGTACTTCCAAATGGTTTC
>CAZZDX010000211.1:0-5553 GCA_964653185.1 uncultured Bacteroidales bacterium | reverse complement strand
TAACCATAGGTTGCACCTATGGTTATTTACCCCGTTAGATATTTAGTTTAAAACATTGTTTTTTATTAATTTATTAGTTATCTAACGGGGTGAAAATTAAATCCCTTTCGGGATTTCTCATTATTGATAAAAAAATGTTCAAAAATAATATATTTTTTTATTGAACTTTAAGAAATTTAAAATTATTACAATAATAAAAGGTGTAATTTTAGCAAGAAATTTTATGAAAATTTAAGAAGTCTGTAATTATAAAAAATTATAAGATAAAACATTAATTTTTATTTGGTACACTACAACTATTTCCTGATAAATTAATCTTTATAGATTAAGAAATAAAAAAATAACAATAAATTTATAACTTTGCATTTTGATTTTATATTTTAATTTTATACTTTTACAAATTATTTTCAAATTAAAAATAAATAAAAACTAAATAACATGAAAAAAATTAAATTTTTATCTCTTATCGGTCTTATTATTTGCATTGGAATATTAAATTTTACAAGTGTAAAAGCACAAGGTGTATGGGTAACCTATAATACATCAAATTCAGATTTAGTTAACGATAACATTAGATCTGTTACTGAAGATAGTAATAGTAATATGTGGTTTGGCACAGAAGGAGGAGGTGCCAGCAAATATAACGGTTCAATATGGACAACTTATGATACTTTAAGCTCGGACTTAGTTGATAACAAAGTTAGAACAATTGCAGAAGATTATTCTAACAATATGTGGTTTGGCACACCAAAAGGATTAAGCAAATATAATGGCTCAACATGGGCAACTTATGATACTTCAAATTGCGGAATAGCCGGTATTAATATTATGTCTTCTGCAAAAGGTAATCCTAATAATATGTGGTTTGGCACAACATATCCCGGTATAGGTGCTACCAAATATGATGGCTCAACATGGACAGCTTATATACCAAATGCCGGATGGGGAATTTTTGCTATTTTAAAAGATAATAACGGAAATATGTGGTTTGGCACTTATAACGGAGGTGTTTATAAATATAATGGGGCTATTTGGGATTCATTAACTACTGCTGATGGCTTGGCAAGTAATAATATATCATCAATAGCAGAAGATAGTAACAATAATTTGTGGTTTGGCACAATGGAAAGTGGTGTTAGCAAATATAACGGAAGTATATGGATAAATTATAATGACTCATTGTCCGGCTTGGTTAGTGATAATGTTACATCAATTGCAGAAGATGATTTTGGAAATATGTGGTTTGGCACAGATAGTGGTGTTAGTAAATTTGATGGTATCAACTGGACTACTTATACTATTAGTAATGGCTTGGTTAATAATACTATAAGAGCAATTACAAAAGATAACCAAAACAATATTTGGTTTGGCACAGCAAATGGCGTGTCAAAATTAACTCCTTTAAATATTGCTTATACTAATATTAGTTGTTATGGAGCAAATGATGGAACTATAACATTTACTATAGATATGACTCCTCCTGTTCAGTATTCTGTTGACGGCGGCAATACTTTTGTCGGGGATAGTATATTTAGCAGTTTATCACCGGGAACTTATTCTACTGTTGTCAAAAATACTACTGATACTATAAATGGTGGTGATATTATATTGACAGAGCCATCTCCTGTTATTATTGATTTGGGTAATGATACTACATTTTGTCAAGGAGGAAGTATTACTTTAAACCCGGGATCCGGATATGCTACTTATGTATGGTCAAATGGTTTTTCAGGACAATCGCAAATTGTAGATACTTCTACAACTATAAGCTGTAAAGTTCAGGATGTTAACGGTTGCTGGAGTAATGAAGACACTATTAACATTACAGTAAAACCAAGTCCATCAGTAAACTTAGGTAATGATACTATATTTTGTGAAGGTGGTAGTGTTACATTAGATGCAGGATATGGGTATGAGGCATACTTATGGTCAAATGGCTGGACAGGACAAATTCAAACTATAAATATAACAACTGTTATAAGCGTTAAAGTTCAGGGTGCTAATGGATGCTGGAGTGAAGGAGATACTGTTAATATTACTGTTAATCCTTTGCCTGTAGCTGATGCAGGACAAGATACAACTATACAAACAGGTCATGATACTATATTATATGCTGCAAATGCAGGAAGTTCATGCATTTATAACTGGACACCGGCAGCTTTGTTAATAGATCCTAATATACAAAATCCTACAACTGTAATCCTGACATCATCCGAAACCTTTACATTAACAGTAACAAATACAATTACAGGATGTCAAAACACAGATCAGGTAAATATTTTTGTAGCAGGTGGACCTCTTAATGTTACTGTAAGTGCTGATGATACAACTTTATGTTATGGAGAAACAGCTTATCTGCATGCTCTTCCATGCGGAGGTAGCGGAAATTATTCATATCAGTGGTCATCAAATCCTGCCGGATTTGATGATACAATATTAAATCCTACAGATATTCCTGCAATAACTACTACATATACAGTAACAGTAGATGACGGAACTAATACAGCTACAGATAATGTTATAATAACAGTAAGTTCCTTGCCTGTTGTTGATTTAGGTAATGATACTATATTTTGTGAAGGAGGAAGTGTTAATTTAGATGCAGGTCCGGGATATGCTGCTTACTTATGGTCAAATGGGTTCACAACTCAATCTCAGATTATTATCTCTTCTGATACAATATCTGTTACAGTTAAAAATGCAAATGGCTGCTGGAGTATTCCTGATACTATTATTATAACTGTTCATCCTTTGCCTGTTGTTGATTTAGGCAATGATACATCTATATGTCAAGGTGATAGTATTATTTTGGATGCAGGACCCGGATATGTAATTTATTCATGGTCAAATGGTTTTTCAGGACAATCTCAAGCCATAAGTTCTTCTAACACCATTTCTGTTACAGTTAAAAATGCAAATGGCTGCTGGAGTATTCCTGATACTATTATTATTACTGTTAATTCTTTGCCTGTATTTAGTATGGGAAATGATACCACATTTTGTGCCGGAAGTATATTGGATGCAGGAGCAGGATATAGCGGATATCTTTGGTCAGACAACTTTACAGGACAAGCTCAGCCAATTTATTTAACAGATACAATATCTATCAAAATTCAGGATGTAAATGGCTGCTGGAGTATTCCTGATACTATTATTGTTACTACCAAACCATTGCCGGATGTTGATTTAGGTCAGGATACTTCTGTGTGTGAAGGTGATAGCGTTGTTTTAGATGCAGGAGCCGGATATGTAGATTATTTATGGTCTAATGGAGATACCATACAAACACAGACCATTTATGCAACAGATACAATATCTGTTTCTGTTCAGGGTGCAAATGGCTGCTGGAGCATTCCCGATACTATTATTGTTACTGTTAATTCTTTGCCTGTACTTAATTTGAATGATACCACACTTTGTTATGGTGATATATTAGATGCAGGAGCAGGATATATTGGATATTACTGGTCAGATGGCTGGACAGGACAATCTCAACCGATTTATTTAACAGATACAATATCTATTTCTGTTCAGGATACTAATGGATGCTGGAGTATTCCAGATACTATTATTGTTACTGTTAATCCTTTACCCTCAGCAGATGCAGGACAAGATTCAATAATACCTTTTGGTACAAATATAACATTAATGTCTGCTTATGGTGGAACACCTTCATGTATTTATAACTGGTCGCCGGAAGCTTTGTTTATAGATCCTAATATACAAAATGCAACAACTGTAAACTTAACAATTACTACAATTTTTACACTGACAGTAACAGACACAATTACAGGATGTCAAAATACAGACCAAATAACTGTTATAATAAGTGGTGGTCCGCTTATTGTTATTGCAAGTGTTTCTGATTCAGTTATATGTGCAGGAGAATCAATTGATTTGTCTGCTTTGGCAAGTGGTGGCAGTGGTATCTATTCATATCAGTGGACATCAAACCCTGCCGGATTTAACAGTACAATATCAGATCCTACAGATATTCCTGCAATAACTACTACATATACAGTAGAAATAGATGACGGAGATAGTACAAAAACAGATAGTGTTATAGTAATAGTAAATCCATTGCCTGCTGTTGATTTAGGACCAGATACAACTATTTGTTATAATCAATCTGTAATATTAGATGCAACAGAATCAGGATGCACATATTTATGGTCGGGTAGCTCTACTGATCCAACATTTACAGTTGTTGGCTCAGATGTTGGTGTAGGCACAGCAGATTATTCTGTTACTGTTACTAACATTTACGGATGTCAAGATATAGATACTATTACTGTTACTGTTGCTCCAAATCCGGTAGCAGACGCAGGTCCTGATACATCTATATGTTATGGCGAATGCACAATATTAAGCGCAAGTGGTGCAGGAGTTGGCGGAAGTTATTCATGGAGTACAACAGAATCAACACCTTCAATATCAGTATGCCCTACAACAAATACAAATTATATAGTAACAGTAACTAATGAATATGGATGCACAGAAGTAGATTATGTAATGGTAGCAGTAAATCCATTGCCTGTTGTTGATTTAGGACCAGACACAGCTATACTTATTGATCAATCTGTATTATTAGATGCAACAGGTGTTGGATATACTTATTCATGGTCTGGTGGCTCAACAGAACCAATATTAACAGTTTATGGCTCAGATATTGGCGTTGGTTCAGCAGATTATTCTGTTACTGTTACCAATGTTTATGGATGTCAAAGTGCTGATACTATTACTATTTCTATTATAGATAACATTGAAGATATTACTGACAATGTTAATATTAATGTATTTCCTAATCCTTCAAAAGGAATATTTAATATTTCAATAAATGGGTTAAATAATAACTTTGATTTAACTATATTCAATATTCAGGGGCAAACTATCTTAAAAGAAAAATTAAATAATGTTTCAACTAAGTATAACAAACAATTAGATGTTTCTGATTATCCAAAAGGAATTTATTTTCTGAAATTTATTAATAAAGATATTGTTTGTTTTAAGAAAATAGTTATTCAATAGAATAATAAATAAAGTTTAGATTATTATTCATTTATGAATACAGTATAGGTCAATCACCCGATTGTAAATTCCGTATTTATCGAAACTGATAAAAAGTGATAGAATCGTTATATTTATTTAATTTGTAAAAAAGAAAATTCTGTATAAAAATAATTGCAAAAAACAAAAAAGGATAAAATATGAAACTTGAAAAAATATTAGACAAATTAAATTCATTTGAAAAAAATTCATTCTTGAAAATTATTGACAGTATTATCTCAAAAAACCCAAAAAACACCCAAAAAATTGAGAGAATATTAAGCGACACGAACAAAGAATTAAAAAATGTCGATAATTTGAATATTGCAAGAGTTTTTAATTTAATTGAAGATGAATTTGCAGAATTTGTAAAAGCAGAATTTGTTAATACCGCTTCTCAATTAGATATCTTGATTGATATTGCAATAAGAGATGGAAACTGCATTATGAAACAAGACTGGTTTGCAAGGCTTTACGAAAAAGAAATTAACAAAATAAATATAAAAT
>CAZZDX010000210.1:0-5565 GCA_964653185.1 uncultured Bacteroidales bacterium | reverse complement strand
TGAAATACAAGATGATACTATTAACAATAAAAAAAATATTATCCCAAAAGTTTTAAAAAATCTATATTTATCAGTTTTAAAAAAAGTCATTTTAATTTATTATTAAAAAGTATAAGTTTTAAAATAGGTTTACTATTTATGGCGAAAGTATAAAAAATAAACAAATCGTAAATTTAATATAAAAAAATACATTGCCAATAACCTGAATAATTATTTTATAAGATCGTTCCGACTTGTCGGAATTCGTTAAGTTCATAAATTTTTAGAAAATATATATCGTTAGCCCTGCCTTTTAAGGCGGGGACAAGGATAAGAACACTATGCCCTCTACGAAATTTTACGGATTAGATACTAAGTTGGACAATTTTTATCTTTAAGTTTTAATATAAAAGGTATAGCAAAAAGTCCTAATATTGCTGATATTTTAAAAGATATTTCAAAATTTAGCCAGTCAGATAAAACTCCGAACAAAAGAATTGATATAGAGCCAATAATAAAGCTAAAAGTCATATAAATACTATTAATAAAAGCCGGTCGGTCAGAATTAACGTCATTAACTAAAGCAAGTAGCACAGGACCTTGTGCAAAAAGAAAAATTCCCATAATAATAAGAATTGGCATTCTTAATGAATTATCAATAACAACAAAAAGCCACATAAGAACAGGATTAATAATTGAGATGATAAGTAATATTTTTTTTCTACCTATTTTATCCGATATTGTTCCTGCACAATATGTTCCAATGATACCTGAAAATTGAAAAATAGATAAATAAACAGCACCTGTCAATAAAGTTTTGCCTTCTAAAAATTTTAAATAAGTCGGTAAAAATGTTTTAATAGATTCTTTCATCATAGCATTAAAAAATATAATTGCTGCTAATGTCATAAATAAAGGTAAAAACTTAGTAAATGTTTGTTTCCATCCTATCCGTTTTTCTTTTTCTTTTTCTCTTATCTCATCAGAAATATTAATTTTTTTTAATTTAAAAAAAAGTATAACAGAAGCTAATATTCCCAAAGGTATTAATTTATAAGTTCCTTCTAATGTCCATAAAGATACAGCTCCCACTATTATCAAAGGTCCTATGGTACGGGCAATTTCTCCTCCTGCCATATAAAAACTCATACCTTTCCCTATTCTATTGCCTGAAACTTTTTTCATCATAACAGGTGCAGGGACATGAAAAAGAGCAGAACTAACACCCGTTACAAAGAGTAAAATTACCAATACAGTATAATTAGGAGCAATCCCTAATAAACTCATAGCTGTTGCTGTTAATGCAGGAGTAAATATCATAAAATAACGCATACAGACCTTATCTGCAATAATTCCTATAAAAGGCATTGCTAATGAAGGTATTCTTTGGACTACCTGAAGTAAACCGGAAAGAGTATAATTAATGCTTAACTTTTCAATAAGGAGAGGTAATATAGGGGCTAAAAAAGAAGAATAAATATCATGAAATAAATGTGCAAATGAAATATTTAAGACATTATCAAACTGAAAACCTTTAGAACTCCTACCTTTCATTTATAATATAATTAATTTTAAAACAAAAAAAATTCTGTATAAATTACAAAAATGTAAGAGTTTTTCTAATGATAAAAATTATACAAAACTAATAAATACTATTATTCATCACAAAATGCTTCTATCAGGTCAAATGCAGGGTCAAAGCCAAGGTCAAAAGCTTTATTCCAGTCCTCGCAGGCACCTTTTCTATCACCTAACTCATCTCTAACAATACCTCTAAAGTTATAAACTTCTGCATAGTCAGGGACTAATTTTATTGCCCTGTCAAAATCTATTTTTGCATCTTCATAAACCTCTAAATAATATTTTGATAGACCTCTAAAAACATAAGCATCTGCATTATCAGGTTCTAATTCTATTACTTTAGTAAAGCCAGCATATGCTTTCTCATAGTTCTTTGAAGATAGGTTTCTTTCTGCTTTTTTGAAATATTTTTTGGCGTTGCTTTGAGAATAAGCTGAAGAAATAAATACAATCAGCAAGACGGGTAATAATATTCTTTTTAAATTTAATGCTTTCATATCTATAATTTATATTAAATTAACAAAATTTTTTATCTGCCTGAAGCGGATAAAAAAGAATATGCAAATTTACATAAAAAATTATTATATAAACAAATAAAAACCTTTAAGATTTTTATAAAGGAAAGATAAAAAAATAAATACATACAACGTTTAAATATTTTTTACTTTTACATTTTAAACATTTAGAATAATAATTTGATATGACAAGGGAAAAAGTTATTAGCAAAACAAAAAAAGATGATATGCTTCAGATAGAGAAAGCAATAACAAACAAAATCATAAATATTTTTAAAGAGCATCCTTTTTTTGCATATAATTATAAACAGGTATCAAAATTAATTGGCATAAAAAAAAGTGTTCCAAAAAAAGAATTAGTAAAAAATATTTTGAAAAATTTATATAAAAAAAATGTTCTTTCTGAAATAAAAACAGGAAAATATAAACTTAACTCTGCTAATATAAAACCTGATAAAAAATCATACATCACAGGGATTGTAGATATGAAAAAGACAGGGAAAGCTTATATTATCACAGAATATTTAGGAGAAGATGTGTTTGTATCGGCAAATAACACTAATTGTGCATTAAATGGTGATAAAGTAAAAGTATATCTTTTTCCTAAACGAAGAGGCAGAAAAACAGAAGGACAAATCATTGAAATAATTTCAAGGGCTAAAACCAAATTTGTAGGTATAATTAAAATATCCAAAAAATTTGCATTTTTAATTCCTGACAATATATCAATGCCTGTTAATATAAACATACCATTAAATGATTTAAAAGAAGCTAAAAACGGACAAAAGGTATTAGTTAGAATTACAGAATGGCCTGAAAATTCAAAAAATCCTTTTGGCGAAATTGTTGATATACTTGGATATCCTGGCGGAAATGATGTAGAAATGTTATCAATACTTGCAGAATATGATTTTCCTTTATCTTTTCCGAAAAATATTGAAGATAAAGCAAACAAAATGTCTGATAAAATATCAAAGGAAGAAATTTTAAGCCGTAAAGATTTTAGAAACATATCAACTTTTACCATAGACCCTGCTGAAGCTAAGGATTTTGATGATGCTATCTCAATAAGAGAACTGAAAAATAATATTTGGGAAATAGGAATACATATTGCCGATGTATCTTATTATATAGATGAAAGTTGTTTGTTAGATAAAGAGGCATATAAAAGAGGCACTTCTGTTTATCTTGTGGATAGGGTAATCCCTATGTTACCAGAAAATCTTTCAAACAATATCTGTTCTCTTATGCCTAACAAAGAAAAATTATGTTTCTCTGCTGTATTTGAAATAAAAAATTTATCTGACAGAACAGAAATTATCAATGAATGGTTTGGAAAAACAGTAATAAAATCAAACAGACGCTTTACTTATGAAGAAGCACAAAAAATAATTGAAACAAAAAAAGGAACTCTTGCAAAAGAAATATTAACTCTTAATGATTTGGCTCATAAATTAAGAAACGAACGATTTAAAAAAGGTGCTCTTTATTTTAAATCAACAGAAGTAGAATTTAAACTTGATAAAACAGGAAAACCAGTAGGTATATATATAAAAGAACAAAAGGACTCACATAAACTTATTGAGGAATTTATGTTGCTTGCCAACAAAAAAGTAGCTGAACTTACTGGAAAAAGAAAAATAAATAATTTTGACAGGTCAGAACAAAAAACTTTTGTTTATCGTATTCACAATACTCCAACTTTGGAAAAGTTAGAAATTTTTACAAAATTCGTTAACAAATTTGGCTATAATATGAATACTGACTCAAGAAAAAATATTGCGAGTTCTTTTAACAAAATTCTTAAAGAAATAGTTGGAAAAGGTGAAGAAAATATGATAGAAAAACTTGTTATCAGAACAATGCAAAAAGCTTATTATTCTACAGAAAATACAGGACATTATGGTTTGGCTTTTAACTATTATACGCATTTTACATCGCCTATCAGACGATATCCTGATTTGATAGTTCACAGGTTATTATATAAATATTTGCAAGGAGAAAAATCAGTAAACAAAAAAATGTATAAAAAAAAGTGTGAATATTGTTCAGAGATGGAAACAAAGGCAGACCAGGCAGAAAGAGCGTCTGTCAAATACAAACAAATAGAATTTTTGCAGGATAAAACAGGAAAACAATTTAACGGGTTAATATCAGGAGTTAGTAAATGGGGTATATATGTTGAAATTGTAAATAATAAGTGTGAAGGAATGATTCCTATTGCTGAATTAAATGATGATTTTTATTATATAGATGAAAACAATTACTGTCTTATTGGACAAAAAAAAGGTAATAAATATAAATTAGGAGATAAGATAAAAATAATAGTAAGGCAAGCTGATTTAATAAAAAGACAAATTACTTTTGCTTTAGCTTAAGGGGACTTCTATTAATTCATTCGCATCAAGATTTTTAGAGTTTTCCATAGACGAGGAAGATTTTTAAAGCACTATCGGGATAATGCAAAAAAATTTGAAGAAGTATATGGGAAACTCTGAAAACCCAAAGGGAACAAATATAATAAACAATCTGACTTCGACAAAATATTTCTTAATAGCTATGGCTATTAAGAAATATTTATGTCTCGCATCTTATTCATTATATTTATTTCTTGAAAGAAATGAATTAATAGAAGTCCACTATAACGAAATATTTATTTAAATGAAAGAGTGTATTGAATGTAAAGGTATAATTGATAGTATTGACAGTAATAAAGTTTATGTAAGAGTTGTTTTTAGCTCTGCTTGTTCTGATTGTCATAAAAAATGTTGGGTATCTTCTTCTTCCAAAGAAGATATTATTGAGATAAGTAAAAAAGGTAATGGCAATTATAATGTTAATGAAACAGTTAATGTTATAATGAAAGAATCTTTAGGAATAAAAGCTGTTTTGTTGGTATATTTTATTCCGTTTATAATAATTTTATTTTTTTTGATAATTTTTGTTAGTATTACTAAAAACGAAGGTTTATCAGGATTGATTTCAATACTTACATTGGTTCTATATTATATAGTTTTATATGCCAAAAGAGATAAATTAAAAAAGGCATTTGAATTTAAAATAGGAAAAATTTAACAAATAGTATAAATTTAGACCTCTTAAAAAAGTATTATTTTTCTATTTCCCATGTTGCACCTTGTTTGGTGTCTTTTATATTTATATTTAGTTTTAAGAGTTGGTCTCTTATTTTATCAGAAGTTGACCAATCTTTATTTTCTCTTGCATAATATCTTAATTCAAGGATTATCTTCATTACATCGTCAAATTTCTCATTATTTTTATTCTCTTCTTTTTTTAGTCCGAGGACATCAAATACAAAGCTGTTATAAATTTTTTTCAATAAGATGATGTCTTGACCAGTAAGTTTTCCCTTACCTTGTTTTGCAGAGTTAATAGCTTTAATTCCATCAAATAGAGTAGCAATAAGTATAGGACTGTTAAAGTCATCATTTAATGCATCATAGCATTTTTGTTTAAATATTTTTACATC
>CAZZDX010000209.1:0-5607 GCA_964653185.1 uncultured Bacteroidales bacterium | reverse complement strand
GTCTGTTCGTAATGTCATCATCAGCCAGTTGCCTGACGGAATGACTTATAATTTGAAAAATGACAACTTTATAAACAAACTCTAATTATTTTATGCCTCTAAAACAAAACATAAAAGAAAAATATACTAATCTTATTAAAAATAAGGCAAAATCATTGGGTTTTTTGGATTGCGGAATATCAAAAGCAGAATTTTTAGAAACTCAAGCTCCTGTTTTAGAAAAATGGCTCAGGCAAAATATGAATGCAGGAATGCAATATATGGAAAACAACTTTGACAAACGTTTAGACCCTCGCCTATTAGTTAAAGGCACAAAATCAGTAATTTCTTTACTCGTAAATTATTATCCTTCTGAGATTCATCAAAATAATAAAAAAATAACTGATTCTTACAAAATCTCAAAATATGCTTATGGAAAAGATTATCATATTGTTATAAAAGATAAACTCAAACAACTATCACAATATATTATTGAAAATACAGGAAATATCAATATAAAAGGATTTGTAGATTCTGCTCCTGTTTTAGAAAGAGCATGGGCTGCCAGGAGTGGATTGGGCTGGATAGGTAAAAACTCTAATCTTATTAATAAAAAATTCGGCTCATTCTTTTTTATCTGTGAACTGCTGACGGACCTGGAACTTGAATATGACCATCCTTTAAAAGAAAATTATTGCGGGAAATGCACAAAATGTATAGATAATTGTCCTAATAAAGCAATTGTAAAACCTTACATACTTGATGCCAATAAATGTATTTCATATCTTACTATTGAATTAAAAAACAAAATACCTAAAAAGTTTAAAGGAAAATACAAAAACTGGCTCTTTGGCTGCGACACTTGTCAGGATGTATGCCCATGGAACAGATTTGCAAAGCCACACAAAGAAAATGCCTTTTTACCTAATGCTGCTTTATTAAAAATGAATAATAATGACTGGGAAAATTTAACAGAAAATGCCTTTAAACTAATTTTTAATAAATCAGCTGTGAAAAGAACAAAATATAAAGGTATTGTTAGAAATATTGAATTTTTAAGAAACGAATAATAGGTCATTTGGTAGAATAAAAAATTAATTAACGATGGCAATATGAAATTTTGGGCATTCTAAAACTCCAATCTTTCAATTTATTACTCTATTTATTTATTTCTAATTCATTCATATTTACCACTTTCTGCCCAATTTTTTATATTGCGTGTTAGGCACTGGCATTTTATATTTTCAATCATTTTTTCTTTCAAATATGCAACAAGTTTTATTTTTCCTGTGCGTTGGCAAAGCCATACTCTTTTGCAATTTTTGGTCAAGCGTTGGCTCGTGTGAATTGCAAATGTGTATGGCTTTAAGCGTTGGTATATTTCTTTAAATTCTCTTCCAATTTATCTAATGTTGAAATTGCAGGTAAATACTTACTTAGCAATTTTTTATTTGTAATATCATTCTTTTCAAACAGTATTTTCGGTTCTAATTTTATTGTTTGATTTTTATTAAATTCAAAATTATTTTCAAGTATAATTTCGTAATAATATTCAGTTCTTGAATTTTCTTTTCCTTGAATTTTTGATTTATGTTTTAATTTTACATTTTCAATTTTCCCGAAATGACCAGTAAAAAACAAAGGTTTCCCTCTACCTCCTTGATATAAATATAAAATTTTTGCATCTAATATTTCCGTTGGAAAATCTTGTACAAAATTATTCTGTTCAATTGCGTGAAAATAGAATTTGTTTGTTTTTGTCAAATTTGGAATATCTTTTTTTCTACAAAAACCAAGTACAACTTTTTTAATTGGTTTCGGTTCTGTTTTTAGATAATTTACAAATTCATTTTGAGAATTAAATCCACTAATCTTATTTTTGTAAAGTTCTGCTATTTCAATATTTTCAATTTCTGATTTTCGGCATTTACTTATTTCTAAAAACTCTATTTCTTTATCTATACCTAAAAATCTTCTATTTGCTAAATTTGATGCAATTCCTGTTGTGCTACTGCCTGCAAATGGATCTAATACCCAAGCATCTGGTTTTGTTGATGCCATTATTATTCTTGTTAATACAGATAATGGCTTTTGTGTTGGATGTTTTTTACAAGATTTTTCCCATTTTGCAATTGCAGGCAACTTCCAAACATCTTGCATTTGCTTATCTGCATTCAATTGCTTCATTAATTCATAATTGTAATAATGCGGCACTTTTTTAGATTTTCTCGCCCAAATTATCTGTTCTGTTGAATATGTAAAATACCGACAGGAAAAATTAGGTGGTGGGTTTGTTTTTTGCCAAGTAATGATATTTAGTATTTTAAAATATAATTCAGTTAAAATTTGTCCAATGCTAAAAATATTATGCATTGTTCCACTAATCCAAATAGTAGCATCTTCTTTCATTAACTCACGAACGTGTTTCAGCCACTTTCGATTAAAGTTATTAACATAATCAAATCCTTGTGATTTATCCCAATTACCTTTGTTTACAGAAACAACTTGACCATTTTGGATTGACAAACCATTATTTGACAGAAAATAAGGTGGATCAGCAAAAACCATATCAAATTTATGATTGATTTTTGGCAATAACTCCATTGTATCTCCTTTTAAAAGATAAAATTTTTTGTCTTTTGATTTAAAATATGGTTTAATCATTAATATTAAATTTCAGATATTGCATTAAAAAGCATTTCCCTACCTGATTTTGACCAATATGTAATATCTTGTTCAATAAAAAACCAACGAACTAACTTTAAAACTAATTCATAGCTTTCTCCAATAATAGGTAAACTCTGAATGTTTGCATATGAGACTTCAAAAAAATTTGAATTATATATTAACTCAATTGCATTTATTAAAATAATCCATTCATCATTATTTAAATTTTCCCTTTTTCTTCTTAAATCATAGAATAGAAAATCGTGCTTTGGAGGCTTGTCATTGTTGTTATTGTAGAGTATATGGTTTTCTATGTATATAACAAAATCACATCCTTTATTTAAACGCCCAGGTCTTTCAAGATATATTCTGTTCCCGTCCACTAATTGCTCAACAAAATATCTATATTTTGTTTGAGGCATTTCAGCTTTCATTATTTCCAATAAATGATTTCGCACATCTGCTCTTTCATTATATCTTTCAATATTATACAAATCAATATTTATTGAATTATCATCCCTTATTGTCATTCTATTATTTTTCTTAACATTCTATTTTTCAACATCTCCAAATTCAATAAATATTCTGCTTTATCAAAATATTCTCTAAGTGGTTTTTGTGTTTTTATCCAACCAGCACCATCTGTAATCCAAATGAATTCAATGTTTTGTTCATTCCAATACTCATTCATTTTCACATATTCAGTTGCTGTTGATTTAAGTTTTGAACCGCCGCCACCGTAAAAATTAACTTCAAAAAAGTATAACTTACCATTTTTGTTTATTACGTAATCTATTCTCCGAGAAGATTTATCAACTTTCAAATCAATATTCCAATTCTCTTTTATTGATTTTGCAGTTGCTTCTTTTAAATACGGGAGTTTTAAGTCATTACAAACTTGTTGAATATAACATTCTACCAAATTTTCCATTTGATGCCCACCTCTGTTTTTTATCCCGTTACTATCTAAGCCAACTTCTACACCCGTGGAATAATCAACAAGATTTTTCACTTTTTTATCTTTAACAAGTTCTCCTAATCCAGATTTATTAAAGAAAATAGCAATATTTTTTGCTTGTTCTTCATTTGGATTAGAAATAGATAAATCAAAAAGATCGTATTTGTAATTTGTAGCATCTATTAAAATATTGATTTTTTGTTCCTTTTTATTCTTAAACCGAATAGCTAAAAGCAGAGGAATAGCATTTATTACTTTGGGATATTCAAGAATTAAATCAGCTAATTCCTTATCAATATTTTCTTTACCAATTAGCACATTCAAAAGATTTAGTTCTTTCTCAAAAGGAACAACATTTTTATATACCTTTTCCCAATTTACAAAATAATCCCATTGTGTTATACCTTTGATTTTCAAACTATCTATCAAATAATCAAAAAGTTCATCATCTGATTTTAGTTTTAATATTTCTGTAATCTTTTTCATTGTCTAATTTGTGATTAGTAATTCTGTTAATTGCCCTCGTTTACTTGGATTGGCGTTTATACTTCTACGTGCATTTACTCGAAGAATATTGAAAGAAGCATATAAATCATCAAAAAAATTATTGTTCATATCTTTTCCTTTAACATCTGAGTTACTTAATATCCATTGATGATTTTTATTGTCTAAAATCTCGCAAAACTCTTTAAGTCTAATTTGTTCAGCATCATTAAATTCATCTTTTGAATACGAATTAAAACTAGAAGTTTCATTTAATGGTTTGTATGGTGGATCAAAATAGAAAAATGTATTTACGTCTGTATATTTTAAAGTTTCTGAATAATCTCCGTTTAAAATTTCAACCTTTTGCAATACTTTAGAAACTGCTAATAGATTTTTTTCATTGCAAATTTGAGGCGTTTTATAACTACCGATTGGCACATTAAATTCATTTTTTCGATTTACCCTGTATAATCCATTAAAACAAGTTCTATTTAGAAAAATAAACAATGCACTTTGAGTTGTTTGATCAGATTTTCTTGTATTGAATAAATTTCTTTTGTCGTAATAATATTCTTTTTTACTTTCTTGATTTTCTGCTATACTGTGGTATTCTTTTTCCCATTCTTTAAGAATATTTATTAAATCTTGAACATTCTGTTTTATTGTCAAGTAAGAATTTGTTAAATCCTGATTAATATCGTTAATTATTGCGTTTTTCATATTAGGAAATTGCTCCAACATCCAAAACAATACTGCTCCACTTCCAACAAATGGTTCAATATATGTAAATCCATTCGTTTCAATATTTTTTGGAAGTTGCTCTTTGATTTGCTCAATCAATTGGGTTTTTCCACCTGCCCATTTTAAAAAAGATTTTGCTCGCATATTTTTTAAACTTCTAATATTTTTAAAGCCTTTTGCATTTCAGTTTGTCACATTTTGTGACAGACTCGTTTCCCTCCAGTTTTAAACGACTTTTAAGTGTAGTCCAATAGCTTTGCGCCTTTTTAAAATTATCCTGTTCAGTAAGAACAGATATAATATCAATAACAGAAAAATACCACTTTTCTTGCTTCTCATTCCAAAGCCGGCGAATTTTCTTGCCTTCAAAAACAGTGATTTGTTTATTGTTTGTCATAAGATTATTTTAATTATTTTTTTTTCCACTCAATTTTTCGTATATAATCCAAAGCGGTTTCCATAACTCCATCATCAACTAAAACCTCGCCTTTGTCATTAGCAAAACCGCATATCCATTTCAAGTATTCGTCTCGCCAACTGGCTTTGTATTCTATGTTTTGGGTTTCGGGCATAGTTCTATTTTTAATTTTTCTCAGTGTATTTTTTAAAGTAGTTTTCTGTCTTTTTCATCAAAATACTATATACACCTTTTTTAATTGGCATTTCATCAAACAAATTTCGTTATAAATTTTTTCAAATTCCATGTTGCAAATTTAATAAATTTTGGTCTAATAGAAAAAAGTTGGTGCTTTTTATTGATATAAAATTTCATCAAT
>CAZZDX010000208.1:0-5646 GCA_964653185.1 uncultured Bacteroidales bacterium | reverse complement strand
AAATTTTTGTGTACTTTTTTAAAAATGACGACATTACGAACAGACACTAATTAATCTAATTTCTAATTGACCTAAAAAATAACCAATACCCAATGACAAATAATAATGCTCAATGCCAAAACTTTACATTAGAAATTGGAGATTGGGATTTGATTAGGTTAATTAGGTCAATTAGAGCAATTAGAAATTCTTAACAATATATATATACCACAAAATATTGTTTACAAAAAATAAGGTGTGAATGGTTACAAACAATTTTAATTAATATGGCACTAATACATTCTTTTGAGTCAGCAGGAAATATTCTTTTTAAATACAGAGGACAGATTCCTGTTGTGTTATTTATATTAACAATACCGGTTATTTATTTTACGCCTGATATTGATAATAATACTCTTTCGTTGATAATAACTATAATTTCTGTTATTTTAAGTGTTTTGGGCTTTGTTGTCAGAGCTTATGCAGTAGCAACTACATCAAGAGGCACATCAGGCAGAAATACAAAAAATCAGGTTGCAGAAACATTAAATACTGACGGTATTTATTCAGTTATCCGTCATCCGTTATATTTAGGAAATTATCTTATGTGGATAGGAATAACAGTATTTACTTATAACATTTATTTTTTTGTTATTATCTCTTTGTTTTTTTGGCTTTATTACGAGAGGATTATGTTTGCCGAAGAGCGTTTTTTAGAAAAAAAGTTTGGCAAAGATTTTTTGGATTGGTCTTTAAAAGTTCCTGCTTTTATACCTTGTTTTAAAAAATATATAAAAAGTTCAGTTTCATTTTCATGTAAAAGTGTTTTAAGAAGAGAATATTCTGGTGTTTTAGCTACTGTATTTGGATTTACTTTTGTAGATATTTTAAGATATTATTTTGTTTTTCATAAATTTGAATGGAACCGTATTTCTTTATATATTCTTGCTGTTACAATTATTATAACTATAATTTTAAGAACTATAAAGCATAATACAAAATGGCTTTGTGATAAAAACCATTCATAGTTTGATATAGAATAAAAGTTGTTTTTTATACTTTCCTTAAATAATATATTAACTTGAAAACCAGGCGTTTACAGATATATTTATATATGTTGATATCTTCTCTTTGCTGGGGATTGACATATATTTGGTATAAAATTGTATATAAATATTACGATCCAATAACAACGGTCTTTTTAAGGTTAGTTATATCAACTGTAATATTATTTATTATAATCAAGATATTAAAAAAGCAACAAAAAATTAATCCAAAAGATTATAAGTTGTTCTTACTGGCTGCATTTTTTGAACCTTTTTGTTATTTTTTAGGAGAGAGTTTTGGACTGAAATATGTTTCTCCAACAGTTGGCGCAGTGATAATAGCAACAATACCTGTATTTACTCCTTTGCTTGCTTATTTTACATTAAAAGAAAAATTATCAGGATTAAATATTTTCGGTTTATTAATATCTTTTCTCGGTGTGGTTATTATACTTTTAGATAAGAACTTTTCAATAAGAGTATCTTTAACAGGAGTTGCATTATTGTTTTTTGCTGTACTTTCAGCTTTGTTATATTCTGTTGCAATTAAAAAATTATCACACAGATATTCGGGAATCACTATAGTTACTACCCAAAATATTATTGCTTCTGTATATTTTTTGCCTTTATTCCTGATATTTGATTTTAATCAGTTTATACAGGTAGTGCCAAATTTTGAGTTAATTTCTAATCTATTATGTCTTGCTGTTTTTGGCTCTGCTTTTGCCTTTGTTTTGTATATAGCTGTTGTTAAAGAGTTAGGCGTAAGTAAAGCTAATATATTGGCAAATCTTGTCCCGGTGTTTACTGCTGTTTTTTCTTATTTTATATTATCAGAAATGTTTAATTTGAATAAAATTTTAGGAATAATAATTGTGTTAACAGGCGTTATCCTTTCTCAACTTAATAAGTTTAGGAGAAAAACTAAATAAAAATTTTTATTGACTTTAATGCGTAAAATTTCAGGATGTCTGATTTAAAATGTAAAAATCTGTAAGACGAAGTTGTATGCGGGCTAACTGTCAATGCTAAATATTATGTTTTTTTGTTCAAATTTACTTTTTTTACAGAGAAACCAAATTTTCCGATAAAATTACCTAAATCATAATATTTACCATGTGAATAACAAATAGGATTAGCTTTATCAAGATTAAAAGCATTGGTTTTTTTATCAATATATTTATTGTCAGCATTAATAGCAACAATTTCAGAAATAAACATATCATGTGAGCCGAGATGTTTTATTTCTTTAACTACACATTCAATATTTACCGGAGATTCTTCTATTAAAGGTGCATTAATTTTATGAGCTTTAACAGGTGTAAGTTTCATCTTTTTAAATTTATCATTATCCCTGCCCGAATTTACTCCACACCAGTCAGTTGCGTATGCAAGTTTTTTTGTTGTAAGGTTAATAACAAAATTTTTGTTTTTTTTAATAATATTATACGAAAATCTGTCTTGTCTTAAAGATATATAACACATTGGTGGCTCTGTGCAAATAATACCTGTCCATGCTACTGTTATTATATTATATTCTTTACGATAAGAACCGCAACTAACCATTACAGCAGGTAATGGATATATCATTGTGCCCGGCTTCCATATTATTTTTTCCATATTGTTTATGTTGAAAATATTCAAAAAATAATCAATTTTTTAAAAACAAAGATATAAAATTTAACAATTTTAAAGAATATGGTATAGACATTTTTTTTAATAAGCTCTATATAGATTTAATTCTATTGTCTGTATATCAAACATAGTCCAATTGATAATAAATAAATTAAGTTATTTTTGCGTTTTATAAATAGTTAGAAGTCGGCAATCCACAAATGGAACATTTTCCGATTTTTATCGGAATTTTCAACTATATTTATCGGAAAAGACCAATTGCCGACTGTGGACTGCTGACTTCTAATGAATAAAACTTAGATAAGTTCATTCTGTTAGTTGTTGAGCGAAGCCAAAACCGTTGTTGAGCGAAGCCGAAACAAAGGTAAATGCGGTTTAGCGGTGGTTATCTTTGTAAGATTTTAATTCAAAATTTGTTATAATATTTTTTAAAAATGATAAAAACTATAAAACTCCTCTTCCTGTTGTGTCTTATAACTTTTAATGTAATTGCACAAGATACATTAAAAAAAGACAAAGCCATTTTTAAAGAAGATAAAAATGGATATTATCAAAATACTATTCTAAAAAGTATTGAAGATTATAATGATGAAAATAATGTTAGGGAATCATACAAATATTTTTTTGTTGATTTTACAGGTTTGGACTTGCCTGTATCTGTTGAACAATATACAAAATACTGGCATAATAAACCTTTATCTCAGGGCTCAGCAGGGACTTGCTGGTGTTTTTCAGCAACTTCATTTTTAGAGTCCGAGATATACAGATTGACAAAACAAAAAGTTAAACTATCTGAGATGTATTTTGTGTATTGGGAATATGTTGAGCGGGCACGCAGATTTGTTAAAGAAAGAGGAAACTCATATTTTTCAGAAGGTTCTGAGTCAAATGGTGTTATAAGAATGATGAAATTTTATGGTGCTGTGCCTGACTCTGTATATTATGGAATGAAAAAAGGACAAGAGTTTTACGACCATTCCAAAATGTTTGACCAAATGAATAATTATTTAAAATCTGTTAAAAATGATAATAACTGGGACGAAAAACAGGTCTTAGAAACAATAAAATCAATTCTAAATTCTTATATGGGAATACCTCCATCAAAATTTTTTGTAAAAGGAAAAGAAATAAGCCCCAAAGAGTATGTTCAAGATATTATAAAATTAAAACCCAACAATTATTTTAGTTTTATGTCAACAAAAGAGCAGCCATATAATCAAAAAGGCGAGTTAAAAGAAGATGACAACTGGTGGCATTGTGATGATTATTATAATGTCTCTTTAGATGATTATATGAAAATTATAATCAATGCAATAACAAATGGCTATACTATAAGTATATGCGGCGATGTATCAGAATCCGGATATGATAGTTATGCTGAAGTCGGTATCATACCTGATTTTGATATACCTTCTGATTATATAAATGAGGATTCACGACAATTTCGGCTTAGTAATAAAACAACAACAGATGACCATTGCATCCATCTTGTAGGATATATGAGAGAAAACGATAAATACTGGTTCCTTATAAAAGATTCCGGCAGTGGCGGATTTGATGGAAATAATAAAGGATATAGATTTCTTAGTGAAGATTATGTCCGACTAAAAATGATGAACATTCTTATCCATAAAGACGCGGGTAAAGAAATTTTGGATAAGATAATTAAATAGAATTTGTCCATCCGCTTTTCTGTTTTTTATTTTTTAATTGTTATACATAACTCATTAATAATCAATCATTTATAATTTATATACAGACATTAAATAATTAAAAAGCCCGAACTGCATGAACATGGCATATACCGACTTTATTAATGTAAAACTAAGTTTCATTGCTACTGCTACTGATTCTTTCGTGTATGGATAAGTTGCATCATATCTTCTTTTCTCTAATTCTCTAAATTACTACCAACTCGGGAGTGATTGTAAATTGACTGTTTCCTGATGCAGTGTGCCTCTGATCCTAAAATTACGTACCCAGACAGAATACCCGGCAACGGTTGCATAACCATATATCTGTAAAAAATCACCGGGTTTAACACCATTAATATCCTCTGTCCAAGATACATAAGTCGTACTAGTAGTGTATCGTTCTGTTCCCACAGGGACTCCATTGCGATATATTTGAAAATAAGCATAAGTACCTGCAATTCTTTTGCCCTCAAAATAGACACTAAAAGTGCTTGTAGTGCTAAGTCCAATAGGTACTCGTATTTCTTTTATTAAAGTCCAGTCTGTGTTGCTAGTGCTTTCTTCAGTATCATTGCTTTTCAATAGAGTAGTGCTTGAAGTATAGTACCAAGCTTGCACCCCGAAGGCACTATCTTCTAATCGTACCCATACTGAACCATCCCAGTAATAAAATCCATGAGGTTCTGTTCCTGTTTCATTATAAATTAACAAACCTTCTGCAACAGGTGCTGTAACAGGTGAAGCAGTAGTTGCATCATCTAAATCAACTCTCGGAATTAATAAACCCCGTTCTGTTGAAGTCATATCCAGCAAAGCAGAATTGTCAGGATTTGGCTGGTTAATGCCAATGTTTTGGCATAAAACCGCATTAAAAAATGCAATTGAAACGAAAAAAGATAAAATTAATTTTTTTATTGTTTTTTTTGTTTTAAATTGTTAGTTAATTAGTTAATAAATAAAAATTAAATTGTTAGACACAAATTGCACGAATTAGCACGAAAAATTAATATAAATTCCAACCCGACAGGTCGCGCAGCACCTGTTGGGTTTAAAACAGAAAAATCTTTTTTTTATAAAAAATCTAAATATATACCCAACAGGAGTTACACAACCTGTCGGGTATTTATCCTTAATTGTTCTATTGTTTGATGTTTGTTTGTAGAGACGCAAAATTTTGCGTCTCTACAAACAATTTTTATCTCGTGGCTTCGTTTAATTTCTAATTTCAATTCATAATTCCCCGCTACCGCACGATTGTATCGTGTGGTATTTATTTTTATTTAATAACAATA
>CAZZDX010000207.1:0-5692 GCA_964653185.1 uncultured Bacteroidales bacterium | reverse complement strand
GATGAGGTCCCTCAAATGAAGGGTTGATAACACTCAAAACCTGAGCATTTGATTTCCCAAAAATAAAAGGAATAATAATTAATAAAATTATTAAGCGATATGTTATTTTATTTTTCATAATATTTATATTTTTATTTTTTAATAACAATTTTATGTAAAATTACAAAAAAACAGACACTAAAAACAAATTTTTTTGTTATTTTTTTAAATTTTATTTATTAGTAATAATTTTATTTTTTTATAAATTTATAAATTTTATCGTATAATCGTAACAGTTCCTGTCATTTCATCATTTTTAAGAATATGAAAATCTAATATATAATAATAAACACCATCAGGAGCATTTTTCCCGTCCCAGTCGTTTTGATAACCGTCTTTTTCAAAAATCAAATTTCCCCAGCGGTTAAATATCATAAGATGACTGTCCGTAACCTTTTCTATATTTACAATATGAAAATAATCATTTCTTCCATCGCTATTTGGAGTAAAAACATTTGGTATTACAATGTTTACTACCTGCACCTGCTTCATTGTTGTATCAAAGCAGGTAGAATTATAATTTGCCACTGTAAGTAATACATTGTATATTCCTTCACCGCTATATGTATGCGAAGGGTCTTGGTCTATTGATGTATTACCTGCTCCTGATTCAGGGTCTCCAAAATTCCAGTCCCAGTAAGATGCACCTGTTGACTGGTCTATAAATGAAATGCTGGGATTTTGCACTAATACAACGCCTGGTTTTGCATAAAAATCTGCTGTTGGCTGTGGATAGACAGTTATCATATTTTCATAAGTATAACTGGATGTGCAACCATCTGCTGTTGTAGCTGTAAGTGTAATATTATATACACCGGAGTTGCCAAATAAATGTGAAGGATTTTGTTCTGTTGATGTATTGCCTGAGCCAGGATCCCCAAAGTTCCATGACCAAATATCTATTGCAGGGGTTGTGTTATCTGTGAAATTAACCAAAAGTGGCTCACAACCGCTGAAAACATCTGCTGTAAAATTTATGTTAGGCGAAGGGTTTACTGTTACTATCATAGTATCAGTATTTGTGCAGTTATTGTTATCTGTTACTGTTACTATATATGTTGTTGCTACTGATGGACCAGCCATAGGGTTTGGCACTGTTACAAAATTTAATCCTGTTGATGGTCCCCATAAGTATGTATATGGCTGTGTGCCTCCGCTTGCTGTCGGACTGCCGCCAATTATCACATTATCGCCTTCACATACGGTCTTATCCTGTCCTGCGTCTGCTATAGGGTTTGAATATACTGATATTACTACATCTTCGGCAGCTGTACATCCATTTGCATCTGTTACTGTTACTATATAAGTTGTAGTTAGTGTAATATTAACTGTAGGATTTGGTATAGTTGGATCATTTAATCCTGTTGCCGGACTCCATAAATATGTATAAGGTGGTGTTCCGCCTCCTGTAACTGACACACTTATTGCTGTATTTTGTCCTATACATATTGTTTGGTCATTTGTTATATTAAGAACAATTGGTAATGGCTCTGTAATGGTTACGCAAGTTATACCAGTACACAAATTAGCATCAGTAACAGTTACACAATGTATTCCTGCAGGAATATTGTTTATATCTTCAGTAGTTTGTCCTCCGGGGCTCCATAGATATGTATAGCCCGGTGTGCCACCGCTTACTGTTAAGTCAGCACTAGCATCTGTTCCTCCATTACATAATACATCTGAACCTGTAATATTTGCTGTAACAGCTGTTGGCTCTGTAATAGTTACACAAGTTGTAACAGTGCAGCCATTATTGTCAGTAACAGTTACGCAATGTTGCCCGGACGAAATATCGTTTAAATCCTCCACCGTTTGTCCAGTATTCCATGAATAAGTATAACCAGGAGTGCCTCCACTTACTGTTAAGTCAGCACTTCCATCTGTTCCACCATTACATAATACATCTGTCCCTGTAATATTTGCTGTAATAGGTGTTGGCTCTGTAATAGTTACACAAGTTGTAACAGTGCATAAATGAGCATCTGTAACAGTTACGCAATGTATTCCTGCTGAAATATTATTTATATCTTCTGTTGTTTGTCCTCCAGGACTCCATATATAAGTATATGGAGAAGTTCCATTACTTACAGTTAAATTAGCACTTCCATCTGAACCTCCATTACAGGATACATTTGTTCCTGTGATGTTTGCTATAATAGCAGATGGTTCTGTAATAGTTACACAAGTTGTAACAGTACAGGAATTAGCATCTGTAACAGTTACGCAGTATGTTCCGGCTGGAATATTATTTAAATCTTCTGTTGTCGCGCTTGTATTCCAATGATATGTATAGTTCGGTGTGCCACCACCTACTGTTAAATTAGCATTACCATCAGATCCTCCATTACAGGAAACATTTGTTCCTGATATACTTGCCGTTAATGCCGGTGGTGGGACTATATCTATTGATAATGTAGCTGAACAAGTTCCTGCATCAACTACTGTTACATAATAAGTTCCCGGAGATAAATTATTTCTATCTTCCGTAGTTGGACCATCAGCCCAGATATAAGTATAAGGAAAAATTCCTGTAACTACTGTTAAATCTATACTGGCATCATTTGCACCGCCACATCCGGTATTAACACTATAATTTACTCCTAAATTAGTTGAACTGCTAACTGTATATGTTGCTGTAAATGAACAATAAGGACATACACCGCTATCTGTTATCGTTATTGAATGACTTCCTGAACTTAAATTATTTATAGAATTTGTGGACTCTCCTGTATTCCAGTGATATGTATAACCTGGAGTGCCGTCATTGACAGTAACAGTTATAGAGCCATCTCCTCCTCCACATGCCTCGTCAACTATATCAGCAGTAACATCAAGAAGACAAGGAGCTATATCAGACATATTATCAACTAATATATAAGGCTGGCTCCCAGATAAACGAGTTGATAATAACCAAAGATGTGTATAATTTGCTGAAGGTGTCATACAGACATTATATGTTGTCCAGCTTAACAAAGGAACATTTCCTGAACTCCATAACAGTTCTGTTGTAGAGCATAAACTATTACCGCCATATATTCGTAATCCAATATTTCCGTCAGTAATACCTCCGCCTGCTGCTCCTGTTCTTGTTAAATCAATTTTAAGCATATATTCTACCCCTGCTATCATAGGTGCACTTAACTGTTGGCTTGCCCCTTCTTCCCATCCCGAGGCATTAACTAAACCAACGTAAGAGCTACCATCAGTAGGAGGCATAGTAATACCCCATGCACCTGGCTGAGTATCAGGTGTTAAGCCACAAGTAACCCAAGGAGCAGGCGTGTGGTGTGCAGAAGGATGAGGTCCCTCAAATGAAGGGTTGATAACACTCAAAACCTGAGCATTTGATTTTGCACAAATAAAAGAAGTAATAATTAATAAAATTATTAAGCAATATGTTATTTTATATTTCATAATGTTTATATTTTTATTTAGTTCATAATTAACAAGATAAAGTTTAAAGTTTGACGTTTGATATTTTAATTTCAAAGGTCAAAGGTTAAATTTTTTTATTGTTACCATTTTATAATCTCTAACATTAAACAATTATTTTTTAAAGAATAAATTTGGTATAAAATTACAAAAAATAAACACAAAAAGCAAATTTATTTTGCTATTTTTAAAAAATTTTATTTATTAGTAATAGTTTTTTTTATTTTTTTATAAATTTTTATACTCAATTTTTGACACATCTTACAGAAAATCCTGGTGATTTATCAAAAAGTTTACGGTCTATCATAGGACCACTTGATGATAGTTCACGTTTCCAAGCTACAGAACCATTGTCAGAAGAAGTCCAGAAGTAAGTAAAATCATCTTTACAGCCGAAAGAACCACCGGAATATCTATAACCTGCAAGTTTAGCATTAAATCCTGATGTCCCTCCTGTTTTTATTTGAGTTCCTTGGTCGGTTCCGCGGTATCCTGTTGCACCAGAGCATTTTGGTGGTCCAATACTTGTGCCTGAGCACATTCCAAGATATTCTTCCATTATCATCCATTCTGCATCTGTTGGTATATGCCAACCAGCAGGACAGAGTCCTTGTGTTCCTTCTGTCGTAGAATATTGCATTAATTCATCCCATTGGTATAAAGCCCCTAATGTATTACAATTACTTGTGCTGTTTTCATAGCAATATTTTTCCTGATTTCCATTATTGGCTTGATTTTGATCTCCATTTATCATTGTGCCATAGTTTAAATTTTCGGACATCCACCATTGTTCGCCAATTTTTATAGTTTCATAAATATGTCCGTCTCTTGAGTCAGTAAAAGAAGATGTAGTTGGATTAACGTCAGCAGGTATGTCTGTATCGTCTTCTTCTTCATTATCTTTTTTACATGATATTTGTATGATCAATCCAAAGATAATAATAAAAAATAACAGATGTTTTAAATTCTTTGTTTTCATTTTTATATTATTTATTAAATGCAGTAATATAACTATTTATAGAATTTATATTTTAATATTATTCTACTGTCCCTGCTGCTTTGCTTTTGTTTTGTTTTTCAGCTTTTAATTTTTCAACACTAATTTTTTCATTATCAATAAAAATATTTTTTATTCCACATTTTAGCAGAGCATCTAAAAAGAAGCTAGCGCTAATGTCTCTGTCAAAGGTAATAGAACTAATTCTTTGATTATCAATTATTTCAGGAGAAATTGTAATATTAATAACTTGTTTAAGTTTTGAAAAATCTTGAATAAATTCATCAACTTGTTGTTGTGTTTCAAGTCCGGAAATAGTAAAATCAATATATTTTTGTTTATGACTATTAAATTCATAAATTTTGTCTCCTTTTTTTGTGAAACTAAGAATTGTTTCATTATCAGAAGTTTGAGCATTAGAAATTGTTACATTACCTAATAATATAACAAAAATAAGAATTAGAGAAAGTGATAATTTTTTCATAATTGTATTTTTTTTAATGGTTTTTATAAAAAATTTAACAAATTTATAATAAAATCGCAAGATACATAATTTTTATAAAAAACCAAATATTATTTCAGATATTTTACATTAAACTGATATTTTTTATATAAATATTTTTTCTATTGTGTTGAATATAAATTATATATTTGTATTTTTTGTGTATGTATGAAACATCCATAACCGTTGTTGAGCGAAGCCGAAACAAAAGACAATTATGAGTTATGAATTATGAATTGAAATTCGGAAAAAAAAACCCAATTTCTATATCTTGAAATTTTTTAAAAATGTTAGTAGAGACGAGGCGAGCCTCGTCTCTACTAAGTAATATAGTACAAAAATATGAATTCATGAAAAGCAATAAAAAAAACAATCTTATCATTGTTTTAATAATCATATTGTTCACTTTTATTTTATATGGAAATACCATACAAAACAATTATTCCATTGATGATGATTTTGTAACAAATACTAACCATATAATACAAAAAGGTGTTAAAGGTATTGGAGATATTTTTACATCTCATTACAGGCAGAAGAAACAAGGGCAGATTTTCGGCTACCGTCCTATTGCCAAGTCCTTTTATGCTGTTGAATATCAGTTGTTTGGCTTAAACCCACATATAAGTCATCTGATTAATATCCTTATTTATGCTTTTACAGGCATTTTTTTGTTTTTTTTGCTTAAAAAATTATTAAAAAATTATAATACCTTATTT
>CAZZDX010000206.1:0-5713 GCA_964653185.1 uncultured Bacteroidales bacterium | reverse complement strand
GATTGTTGATTGTTGATTGTTGATTGTTGATTGTTGATTGTTGATTGTTAAATGACAAAGTATAATATTTCACTTATTCACAACAAACTTACCAGTAGCAATATTATTTCCTTCTGAAGCTTTAATTATATAAATACCATTTGAAAAATCATTGATATTAATAATAAATGGATTTTTTGTTGTTAAGTCAATATTTTTATGTAAGATAAGTTTTCCTAATGAATTATAAATTTCAATATTATTATATTTTTTATTTAAAGATTTGATAATGAGTTGTTTATCAGCAGGATTAGGATAAATAATTAATTTGTCATTAATATCACTAATTTTATTAATATTTACAATATTTTCTATACATATTAGAGCATTATAAGCATTTATTCTGCCTGCTCCCATCATACCTGCCGCAGAAGGATTAACAGAATCAATATTATCGCATGAAGATTTAAGGCAATTTTCTATTGTTTCGGGTGTAAGAGACGAATCTATTGAGAGCATAAGACCGCACAGTCCTGCAACCATTGGACATGACATTGAAGTGCCCTGCATATATGAATATCCATTATCTTTACGCACAGTGCTCCATATATCATCACCGGGAGCCATAACATCTATCATACTATTTCGTTCTGAAAAATCAGCAATAGTATCATTATATGTAGTTGCACCTACGCTGATAACATAATCATTAGAAGCAGGATATCCCCATGTAGTATCACCATTATTTCCTGCGGCAGCAATTAGAATAATTCCTGCCTGATGTGCAGCATTAATAGCATCTGTTACAACAGAGTCCTTTGTGCCGCTAACCCATGACATACTAATAATATCAGCTTTGGCAGCAATAGCATAATCAATTCCAACAGCAGTTTCGTCCATAGATAGAGGAAAAGAATTGGTATCTTTTGTACATTTTACAGGTATAATACTTACATTATATCCTATAGAGGCAATGCCTGTTCCATTATTAGTTACAGCAGAAGCAATGCCGGAGCAATGTGTTCCGTGAGAAAAAGCATCATTCATCCAGCTATACCACGGATGAGTAAGAGGCGGCTCAGGGTCATTATCATTATCAGCAACATCATAACCATGAACATCATCAATATACCCGTTATTATCATTGTCTATACTATCATCCGGAATTTCCTGAGTATTAGTATAAATATTTTGTGTTAAATCAGGATGAGATATTTTGCAGGCATCATCAACTATTGCAATTTTTATATATTGCTTACCTGTTGTAATATCCCATGCATTATATGCCTGAATTAAATCAAAATACCATTGATTTGGATTAACATCATCAGGAACACTTGATAATTTATAAATTTGATTTTTAACAGCATATTTAACAAAATTTATATTTTGCAATTCCCTGATTAAATATTCTATATCAGAAATGTTATTAAAAGAAATTTTATATATGTTTTGCAACACATTGGTCTTAAAAGGTCTTTTAATGTTAGTAACTTTATATTTTTTTATTATTTGTTTTATTTGTGGAAATTTATCAAAATCTTTCAGGTTATTAACATCAGATTTATAGACAGGAAGTTTAATATCAGATTTTATTTTAAAATAGGCAGAGCCATCCCAATAGTTTTTATATACTGTTTGTGAAAAAATATTATTATTAATAAAAATTATTAATATAAAAATGGGTAAAATTTTTTTCATAATTTTTGTATATAAATTAATTGTTGCATCTCTCCCATCCCATATAATCATTACAAATTTTATAAAGCATCCAGTATTGCGGTTAAATCTGCATCAGAAACAGAAGTCAAAGTAACATCAATTTGATTATTTGTACTTACCTGAGTTTCTGCATAATAATAAAATAGCTGACTACTGGCATTAATTCCCATTAAAATTATTTTAATATCCTCCCCTATTGGTAAAGCTCCTGAAGTTTGATTATAAACCTGCATTAAACTTTTTATATTTGGAAGATAAATAAAAGTACTCACATTTTGTAAATTATCGGTTGTTGATGAAAAAGAATAGTTAGTTGTTGAAGTAAAATTACCGGCATCTTTACCACATGCAGCCCAGCCAAGTTTTGCAATTTCGCCTGTATATCCATAAGATGTTGTATCAAAAACCCCGGCAGGATTTGGTGTCCAGTCAACAAAAGATATATTTTCAACACCATAATAAATTTTCATATCATTTTCAGGATTATTGTTTGGCATTTCAACTGTCCATGTTTTGCTGGGACGTAATACAAGTTCTTCTCCATCTTTAAAAGCTCTAATCCTAACTTCGCCTCCTGTGGTCAATAAATCACCATCTGCCACTGTTGGCATTTGATAATATATTATATCTTTGGGGGTATAAAGTTCAATTAACTTTACAGTATATGGCCAATGCACGCTATCACCGTTTACATACATTAATTTTTCTTTTGAAGCCCAAATCTTTGTTCCCTGATTTCCAACAATAGGACCACTTCCTGATGTATCTATCACAAACACCTGCTCTTCTTGTTTTTTAGTGTTAAAGTAATCGTTCATAGATTCATAATCATTAAGTTCTTCTTTAGGTTCAATACGTTCTTTTGAACAGGAACTAAAAAATGCAAAGCTTAAAACTAAAACTAAAACCATTAAACTGTTAATTTGATTTAATTTTTTCATATTTTTTAATTTTAATTATTATTTATAATTTATTTAAAAACTCTTTATTCATAAGCAGGACATGGTGTTGATGCTTTACCTCTTTTACGTCCACGATTTTTATTATTATTACTTTTTTTACAGTTAACGAAATATATCAGACCGATTCTAAAATTTGTTTCTTTCCATTTTGCATTATATCTGTATTCAATAAAAGGACGTAAACATTCACTTGTTGTTAATCCTAAGCCGGCTTCCGCATCCCAGTTTGCATATTTAGCATCCTTTATTGCCGAACTTTCATAATTAATCCAGCCATTGTAAGAACCATGAGCAAGTGTATATAATGTCCAATTTTTAATATTAAACAAATTAAAATGCAAGCTTGCACCGACATAGTATTCTGTTATTTTATCAAATGATGGATAATAAGCTATCTGTGGAACAAAACTAAATTTGTTAAAAGGTATCTCTGCCCTTATTCCTCCGCCAAGACCCTCGGTTTGTAAATTATATATTGCCGATACACCTAATCCAAAATTTTGAGAATATAAACAAGTGCTAAAGGCAAAAAATAATACAATAAATGGTATTTTCGTTATGTTAGTATTCATTTATAAAATTATATTGTTAATATTATCAATAAATATATCAAAATTTATTCATATCAAATATGATATGTTTATGATAACTTGGACTAAAATTGAAAAGCAAAGATAAAATTTTATTTTAGATTTAACAGTTTAACAGTTTAACAATTTAACAATTTAACAATTTAACCTTATAACAAAAGATTTTTTTGTTATATACCCAACAGGTGCTACGCAACCTGTCGGGTGCTAGTATTCATCAGGAAATAAATTTAAGATATGCTATTTTTTTAAGCTTAGGACTTATTAATTTTTTATGATTTTTTGTGTTTTAATAAAATCATCAGATGTAAATTTAATTAAATAAGTACCTTTAAAAAACTTTGATAAACTAATAATAAATTTATTGTTGTTTTTGTCAATATTATATAATGTTTGTTCTAAGACCTTACTTCCAAACATATCATAAATTTCAATTTCAGCTGTTGATGAGAGCAAATTGCCGATAACAACAGTAATTTCATTAGTAAAAGGATTAGGATAAAACTCAACATCAATATTAACATCAGCATTTATAAATGAACAATGGACAGGTTTGATATCAGAATAATCAAAGTTACCATCAAAGTCAGTTTGTTTTAAGCGATAATATGATATACCATCGCAAGGGTTCTCATCTGTATATGAATAATATATTATTTCATTTGAATTACCTGCTCCATTAATATTTGTTACAATTTTCCAGTCGTCAGAGACGATGCATGCATGGTCTCTACATTTTTCAATGGTAAAATAGTCATTATTAATTTCAGAAGCAGTTGACCAGTTTAATTCAACAATATTATTATTACATTTAGCATTAAAGAATAATAGTTCTATTGGTAATATTCCTAATCCGCTTGCAGAAATCTTACCGAGAGTAAATGGACTGTAAAGATTCCAATCTGCATTTGATTCAAGAGTACCTGATGTATTATTTCCTGTTATACTATTGTTACCTGCTGAAGACCAATCAGTAGCACCATCATAATGGGCAACATGTAAGTCAGTATAAGTTCCGACATCACTATTTACATTCCATGATAATTCAACTGTTCCATCTGCCGGTGTAGCACCACTTCTGCCAAGTGTCCAGTATTCCAGGGCACTAACATGGTCAAGTGTTGCATCAACAGTTAGATTTGAATATGCTGTATTAAAATATTGTGCTGACCATGTAGTAGCATTTATATTACTTGGAGTAATTGCTATTGGTCTGTAATAAGTGCCGTCGCCTGTGGGGAAGGTGAATTTAGTTACAGAACCGGTAGTTTTTTGTATTGGACCATTAACATGACTGGAATTAGAAGCCTCTGTAACAATAAATCCTAAATCATCAGTAATACTTAAAATATTTGTTGCATCGGTCTTGATTACTCCATTTGTCAATACTAATTCACCTGGATATGTTGCACTATAATAATTCAGATTAACAGGTGCTTCTAATGTAAGTCCTGCGGAATTATCAATTACCAATTCTTCCAAATCTGTTACAGAAGTGCCTTTAATTGTTTGAGATGATGTTCCATTAAATCTTGCACTTATAAAGTCGTTTGTTATAGTTCCATTATTAATCCAATCTCCTTTAACGTTCATAATATATGAAGAAGCGGTTATTGTATTAAAACCAGCACCTGATTCAATTGTAAAAGTTCCATAAATATGAGTTTCACTAGGAGTCCCGTTTAAATGAGCATAATATCCACCTACATCATAATCTGTTCCAATAGTCAGGTTATAATAAGAGACACCCGGTACTTCCTGATTGGTTGAATTTGAACTAAAGTAAACTGCACCTGTACATCTGTTAAATGTACCACTAAAAGTTGGGATTGAACCTTTTAATTCTAAAGTTCCTGTATTCAAATTTAATGTGCCTCCTGAATTTAAAGAAAAGCAATATGTTGAACGTGTTGTTGTTAATGTATAAGAACTCAAACTTAAAGTGGAAGTACCATCAACTACTACCCAGTATATTGAAACATTATGACCAAGAGTATATGTGCCACCAACAAGTTCTAAATACGGACCTTGATCGCCATTAAATGTCCCTTTACCTCCCAGTAAGTTTGATGTACCTTTCAGTTTTGTTGATTCTAAAAAAGCAGGACCTGCAGCATCATGAGTAAATGTTCCATCGTTTATTAAATCGCCATAAATGGATAGATACTCTTTTACTGTATAAACTGATGAGCCTTCAAGAATTACTAATGACTGACATTCAGCCAAAGCACTAATTACGGGTTGATTTGAAACAGGAGGAATAATAACATTATCCGTAGAAGTTGGTATTTTACCATTAACCCAGTTATTAGCAGTGTGCCAGTCGGTTTCACTGCCAGTTGTTCCACCACTCCAGCAATTAGCCAGTACTCTATATCCTGCTGGACATGCACTATTAGATGGAGTATAATTAGTGTCTGTTCGTAAAGTTATAAACAATTGATTGTTAATAACTTGTAT
>CAZZDX010000205.1:0-5741 GCA_964653185.1 uncultured Bacteroidales bacterium | reverse complement strand
TTGTAAATCCCGCATTTATCGGGAGCGATCTCACGAAGTAATAATTCAGGTTAATTTTTTTTTATTTTTTTACAATTTTAGTTATTAAAAATGTCAGTTAAAATAAATAATTTAACAAAGATTTATGGTAAGCAGAAGGCCTTAGATAATGTATCATTTGAGATATCCACAGGAGAGGTCGTTGGTTTACTTGGACCTAATGGTGCTGGCAAGTCAACAATGATGAAGATAATAACATGTTTTATTCCCCAGTCCTTTGGAGAAGTATCGGTATGTGGATATGATACTCTTGAACAATCTATTGAGATTAGAAAAAGAATTGGCTATTTACCTGAAAACAATCCTCTTTATTTTGATATGTATGTCAAAGAATATCTTGAATTTATTGCAGGAATACACAAGATAAAAAATAAAAAGAGAGAACGAATTAACGAAATAATTGACATCACAGGACTTGGGGCTGAACAAAATAAAAAGATTGAAGCTCTTTCAAAGGGATTTCGTCAAAGAGTAGGCATTGCTCAGGCACTTATTCATAATCCTGATGTATTAATTTTAGATGAGCCAACCTCTGGATTAGACCCTAACCAATTGTTAGAGATACGAAATCTTATAAAAAAAATAGGAAAAGAGAAGACAGTATTGTTATGTACTCATATTATGCAGGAAGCAGAATCTGTATGTAGTAGGATAATCATTATTAATAATGGTAAAATAGTAGCTGATGATTTAACAGAAAATTTACTTAAAACATCTTTTGGTAAACAAATTATTATTGTAGAATTTAATTCCAAAGTATCATCTCAATTATTAAAAAATATTGTTAGTGTTATATCTGTTGAAAATGTCAAAGATAATATATGGGAAATACAATCTTCTGCTGGCAAAGATATACGTTCTGATATCTTTCAGTTTGCTGTAAAACATAATCTCACAGTATTATCAATGCAAAAAAAAGAATATAACTTGGAGAAAGTTTTTCAGGGATTGACGAAACCCTAATTTTAACGATAGTAATAGATAACTTTACAAAATAAAATTTTCTATAATTAGAATTTGTTAATTTTAGTTTCATTTGCGGACTGAGGATTATTGGCTGCTAATTGAATATTACTGACAGGTTATCATATAACAAAAAAACAATACTGTTTTAGATAAAAAATATGTATAAATGATATTTTTTTTAGATTTGCATTTCCCTAAAAAAATTGTAGTTATTTATATCATTTTTTTAAATTTATAGTAATTTTAATTAATTAAAAAATTATAATATGGAATATTTTTTTACATCAGAGTCAGTATCAGAAGGACATCCTGATAAGATAGCAGACCAGATATCAGATGCTTTATTGGATGAATTTTTACGTTATGACCCTGATTCAAAGATTGCTTGTGAGACACTCGTTACAACAGGATTAGTTGTTTGTGCCGGTGAAGTTAAGACCAAAGCTTATGTTGACATTCAAAAAATTGTAAGAGAAGTTATAAAAGAGATAGGATATACAAAATCAGATTATAAATTTGATTCAGAGTCCTGTGGCGTAATTTCCACTATACACGAACAATCCCCGGATATTAATCAGGGCGTTGTAAGAGAGAAAGCAGAAGACCAGGGTGCAGGTGACCAGGGTATGATGTTTGGTTATGCTTGTAAAGAAACAGATGCTTATATGCCTTTACCTATAGATTTGGCACATATTTTATTGCAGCAGTTGGCAGGCATTAGAAAAGAAGGTAAAGAGATGAAATATCTAAGGCCGGACTCAAAATCACAGGTTACCGTTAAATATAATGATGAAGGTGAACCGCAAATGATAGATACAATCATTATATCTACTCAACATGATGAATTTGTACTTGCAAAAGATTCTTCTTTTAAAGCTGAGAAAGAAGCAGAAAAGTCAATGCACAATAAGATAGAAAACGATATCAGGAACATTTTGATACCTCGTGTTAAAAAAATATTGCCGAAACGATTGAGTAAATTATTTACAGATGATTGCAAGTTATTTGTAAATCCTACAGGAAAATTTATAATTGGCGGGCCTCATGGAGATACAGGTCTTACAGGAAGAAAAATTATTGTTGATACTTATGGTGGACAAGGATCTCATGGCGGTGGTGCTTTTTCGGGCAAAGATTCCTCTAAAGTTGACCGTTCAGCAGCTTATGCAATGCGTTATGTTGCAAAAAATCTTGTTGCAGCAGGTATTGCCGATAAAGTATTAGTACAAGTTGCTTATGCTATTGGTGTTGCAAAACCTGTTGGCTTATATATTAACACTTATGGGACATCAAAAGTTAAAGATGCTAATGGCAAAAACCTTACAGATGGTGAGATTGCTGAGAAAGTAAATAAAATTTTTGATTTACGACCTTATGCTATTATTAAAAAGTTTGGATTAAAAAATCCTATTTTTCAAAGAGCTTCAAATTACGGACATTTTGGGAGGTCTAACTATATTGAAGAAGTTGAAGTTTTTTATAAAGACAAAGATTGTATTATAAAGGTAATTGATGGAAAAGAAAGATATTTTAAGAAAGTAGAATTTTTTGCATGGGAAAAATTGGACTATGTTGATATAGTTAAAAAAGAATTTGGAATTTACTAAAGCGTCATTAATAGTCATTAATGGTTAACTTTGGTATAAAGGCAGGACACTTTTTGATTATAAAATTTTAATTTTGGGTGCTAATTTACTGTAATTATTTGTTATGTAAAAATAATTATAAAAATAAGCTGATAAATTTTCTAACAACATCTTTTTTCTCAATTTGTATGTATTATAATGTTTCATAATGCCAAGGTAGGAATTTATGCTTGATAAAAATTCTCTTTCTTGTTCTTTATTGAGTATATGCAGTTTATTTTGTCTGATTATTTTATTCCAGTATTGAATTGTATCGTAAAAATTACCTTTTGTTCTGTTTCCTGTATATATTCTATAAGGTTTTATAACTGTTCCGAGAAATTTTACTCCTTTTGTATAATGTTGAAGATATATCTTTTTTGGGTGCAATGTTAGTGAAAGATTGGTTTGCAAATATTCTGTTAAAACAGGGATTAAAGATTTTAGATATTCTCTATCCTGATGTAAAATAACGAAATCGTCAACATAGCGACCGTAATATTTAACACAGAGATTATTTTTTATAAAATGGTCAAAGTCATTTAGATAAACATTTCCAAAAAGTTGTGAAGTTAAGTTACCAATAGGCAAACCACAATTATTATTAGCAAAAAATAAACTTTTATCTTTTGGCAAACCTTTCCAATCTTCTTTTCCCCCTTTTATTTGGCAGTTTTTTGTTGAATCATTAAATATAATTTTTTTAATAAGCCAAAGTATTAAGTCAATATCAAAATTTATTGATTTATTATATTTTTCTATTGCTTGCCCTGTGGGATCTACAAAGCAGTATTGACTCAGGGTGTTTTTTACTTGTGAAAATAGAATATTTTTGTTTATTGCCATAAAATAACCTTTTATATCTAACTTGAGTATATAGCAATCATTTTTATAATTATTTGAACAGGAACGTATAAAATGATTTAACCTTTTTATACCATAATGTGTTCCTTTATCTTTTCTGCAACTATAACTATCATTAATAAATATTTTTTCAAAATACGGACTAATATAATTATAAATAAGATGATGTAATATGCGGTCTCTAAAATCTGCAGCAAATATTTCTCTTTGTACAGGACTAAAATTAACAAAACATATACTTGATTTTATTTCATAAGTTTTATTGATTATTTCCTCATATAATTTTAACAATTCTATTTCATAATTAATTTCAAATTTTAAAGCATTAATAGTATTACGCTTATTTTTCCGTGCATCGTAATAAGCTTGAAAAATATCATATAACAGTTGTTTTTTATACATAGATTTAATAATAATACAGTATTTAAAAAAGACCTGCCTAAAATAAAGACAGGTCTTAAATTATCAGTCCTTAACACACCTAACCGAAAAGCCGTTCGCCTTATTGTTTGTGTTGCGGTTGACCTGCGTGTTCGTGTAATTCAGGTTTCGTTTCCACGCATTCGTGCCACTCTCGGTAGAAGACCACAAGTTCGTGTTGTTACTGCGATTGTAGTAATTACCATTCGTGTTCCGATAACCCGAAGGACCTACTACCAAAATAACCATTTAATTTGTTACACTATTTTAAACAAATAATGCAATCTTTTATACCTTGCCGGAACCTGTCTTTTATCAGTTTTCAGGTATTTACCCAACAAGAAGGTTATTGGACTAATACGGCACCCTTGCTTTAACCTTAGCCAAAGCAACTCCCGCCAGATTTCTTTATTGATTATTAAACAGAACAAAAGCCAGTGCAATTTTTGTCAAGTTTTTCATAATTAAAAATTTTAACCCCATAGGATTTTTTATATCATACAGGTTTTGCGTAATGACAATATTTAAATCCAACGGGGTAAACCTTAGTAGAAAAAATGATATACTCCAAACCTACCTTATTACCTTTATTTTAAGATAGAATACAAAAAAATAAGGTAATAAGGTTTTTTGTTTGGGTAACTTTCTTTACTACTAAGGTTTTTTGAATAAAAATAAGGTTTTAACATAAATTCATAAACATTTTTATCAATTACTAGACTTTTGCCAACCTGTTAATTGTTTTGATACATTTTTTATTTTTTCGTTAATACTTATAAATTTTTTTATATTTATTTGTTTTAAATCCTTTACAACTCTTAATAATAACCGAATTACTTCAATATTTTCTCTTGCTGTTTGTATTAGTTCTTTTTTCTGTTTATTTGTATTAGCTCTGTATATATTTATAATCATTTCAAGTGTTTCGTTTTTTAGTTTTTCACCTACTGTGTATTTATATTCTTTGGTGAAATTTTTAACAAATTGAAATATCTCTACCAATAAATCATAGCTTGCTTTATATACTGGTAATTGATTATAAGTTGCCATTTATTTCTTTTTGTATTTGTACTAAAAAATTAAAGGTTTCAATTGGTGTTTTGTTTGCTGATGGATAATTTCTTATTTTTTCTATAATATGGTTAAAACCGACCAGTATAGAGACGTTGGGTTTAGATGCAGAGACGAATCGTGATTCGTCTCTACTGGTGTTTACTTTTAATTTTATTCCAGATTTCCATTGTTCAAAACCTTCTGTATCTGCAAAACCTTTTATTTCTATTATTGTTTCTTTTTTGATTACATGTAGAGACGATACATGTATCGTCTCTACGGATTTTAATATTTGTTTCAGTATATTATCAGGAAACCCAATAAAAATAATATTCTGTTTTACATTCTTTATATATTTTTTGGTGATATGAAATTCTTTTATGTTTTTTACAAACAGAAATGCTGAATATTCGTAACAACGCCAAAATATTCCTTCCTTTATTAGAAATATTGAATTTTTGTTGTTTTGTTCTACTCTTAAAATATCTTTTATTTTCATAAATTTACATACAATTGGTTTTTGCAGTTATACAGGACACACCTACGGTGCTTATTGCTTTAATATTAAACACATTGCTATAAACAGGTCATTCCTACGGAATTAATCTACGGAATTTTTAATTAAAATAAAAAAACCTTCATTTAACCTGAAATCTCAGATATAATGAAGGTTTTAAAATTAAAAAAATTATTTTTTGAAAAATAGTATTTAAGAGATACTCTCTCTCTCTCTCTCTCTCTCTCTCTCTCTCTCTCTCTCTCTCTCTACAACGG
>CAZZDX010000204.1:0-5755 GCA_964653185.1 uncultured Bacteroidales bacterium | reverse complement strand
ACAAGTTATTAACAATCAATTGTTTATAACTTTACGAACAGACACTATTTAGTGTTTGTTCATAATGTCGGTTTTATATTTTTATAAAAACCGTTAAAACGGTTACTAAAAAAGAATATGTTTGTTATACACCGTGATAAATCACGGTGTTAATAATATTTTTATATCATTAACACCTCGTTTCAACGGTTTACCAATGACTTTATGAACGGGCATAAGATACCTAAAAAATCATAATTCTGATTTCGTTGAGTATAATACAGTTTTAAAAGTATATAATGAAAAAATTATATGGTTTAAAAACGAATCAGCACAAAATTTTTCTATGGAAAACATTATAAGAAAAGAAGCAGGAGAGAATGTCTATAATTTTATATCTCATCACGTCGATATTGATAATCCCAAGACCTTTGTTATTTCTACAACTATAGTATTTAATATTGAAAAACAGGAAGATAAGTTTGATACTATAATAAATCTTAAAAAAATTAATGATATAATACGGATAAATAAATTTTTTGAAGTAGTAAACTCAAAACTTTCCGTTAATGGTATCTTTGTTTGTTGTGCTGAAACATATAAAAGCAGAAGAAGACGAATACTTAGAAAATTTCCTTCCTTTTTTTCATATCCTTATTATATGATTGATTTTATTTTTAAACGTATATTTCCAAAAATATGGGGCTTTAGAAAGTTTTATTTTTTGATAACACAAGGTAGAAACAGAGTTATATCAAAAGCAGAATTTTTGGGTCGTTTGGTAAGCTGTGGTTTTGAAATTATTGATTTTAAAAGATATAACAATCAACTTTATTGTGTATGTAAAAAAATAAAAGAACCTGCTTATGATTTACATCCTTCTTATGGACTTATCTATAAAATGGACAGAGTAGGAAAAAACGAAAAGATAATAGGAATATATAAATTCAGAACTATGCATCCTTATGCAGAATATCTGCAGGATTATGTTATAGAAATTAGTGGCTATTCACAAAAAGGCAAGCCGGACGAAGATTTCCGACTCACTGAATGGGGAAAATTTTTAAGAAGATACTGGCTTGATGAAATACCTCAGTTAATAAATGTAATAAAAGGAGAAATGCGATTAGTAGGTGTAAGACCTCTAAGCAAAAGATTTATGAAAGAATATCCACAGGATATATTACAAATGAGGTTTAAGCATAAACCCGGCTGCATTCCTCCTTATGTAGCACTATTAAAACAGGATGTAAAAGAATATATTAAATCCGAAAAAATTTATCTGACAGAAAGAGAGAAACATCCTTTTATAACTGATATTAAATATTTTTTTAAAGCTATATATAATATCTTAACAAATAAAATCAGAAGTGCATAAAATCAACCTTTACAATTCGTCATTATAGTTAGTTGTCATACTGAAACAAGTTCAGCACAAGTTTTGGCTTTCCCATCATTTATTGTCATTTGTTCGCTTTGCTCACTGTCATTTAAGGAGAATTAACAACATAAAAAAGGATTGTTGTTTTTCTCAAAACCTATTGATGTGCTTGGTCCGTGTCCCGTATAAACAGTATAATCATCACTTAATTTAAACAGTTTTGTTTTAACAGAATTTATAAGAGCATCATAATTGCTTGTTGTTAAATCTGTTCTGCCAATGCCTTGTTTAAATAATGTATCTCCAACAATTACAAACTTTTGTTTTTCATTTACAAAACTAATACCGTCATTAGAATGTCCGGGTGTATATAATATTTTTAATTCGGAATCACCAAATTTTACAATATCTCCATCATCCAAATATCTTACAGGTTCAATAATTTTATCTGTTTCAAGACCAAAAGCCAAAGCATAATCTCTTGCTCTTTTAAGTAAAAAATCTCCTTTTTTATGTATTTCAGAGCCGATTTTATATTTCTCTGCAACAAAATTATTGCCTAATATATGGTCAATATGACAATGAGTATTTAATATTTTTACAGGTTTTAATGCCTGTTTTTCAATAAAGTTTGCAAGTTCTGATTTTTCGGACTTACTATAACATCCGGGGTCAATAATTACACATTCTTTGGTTTTGTCATACAATATATAAGTATTAACCTGAAAATCATTAAAAACAAAATTTTTTATTGTTATCATTTAGTTATATTATGTTTGAACAGATAAAAAAAATAATTTTATCTTTAAATAATGTTGATTAAGATAACTATACTAAAGTTTCGGACTTATTAAACTGTTGATATTCAGTATTATTATTTAAAAAAATATGTTATCAAAAATATTAGTAATTTGTTTATAATCAAAAAATAACAATAATTTTACAATTTTACTCATAGTGTAGTACTTTTAACGACTATAATATTATTATTACTCTTTTTATTATAATAAAGATAATTTCCCCGAAGGGGAAAAATATTAATAACTCCGTATGCAATGCGAAGTTAAAGAAATAATAAATTATGTTACAACCCTGAAAGGGTTGAATAAAACTATCATAATAATTGTTTTTCTATTCAATCCCTTCAGGATTGATATTAATATGATTAGTTAATAACCACAGGTTGCACCTGTGGTTATTAAAATTAAATCCCTTTCGGGATTTTCCATAAATACCAAAAAAGTGTCTAGTAACAATTTTTTAGTTAAATTTTAAAAAACCTAAAACCGGTATAATTTGAAAATTTTTGTAATTTATTTCAAATTATGCTACTCTTTTTTGTTTTTTTAACTTTGATTCTCAATTAGTCATGAACTCCGAAACTTTAAATAACTATATTTAATTTTGCAAATATATCTTAAATCATAAATTATTGTAAATGAAATATCAATAATTTCTAAATATTTTTTAAATTAGCATTTCTTTTTAATATTAGGTATGAGGAAAACTATTTTTCAAATAAAAACAGATTATTTTGTAAAGATATTTGTTGCAAGTATCCTTTTTTCCTTATTATCTGTTAATTTATTTGCTCAGTTTTATAATGGTTCACAATTGACCTTTGGCAAAAACAGAGTTCAGTATGAAGAACGTTTCTGGACTTTTTATCATTTTGATAAATTTGATGTCTATTTTTATTTAGGCGGAAAATCTCTGGCTATATATACTTCAAAACTTGCAAAAGAAAATATTAAAAAAATAGAAAAACAATTTGATTATACTTTAGAAAAAAACATACAATTTATTGTATTTAATAAACTATCCGACCTAAAACAAAGTAATATAGGATTAATCAATGATGAGCAATATAATGTAGGAGGAATAACTCATATAGTTGGCTCTAAGGTCTTTCTTTATTTTGACGGAAATCATAAAAATTTTGATTATCAAATACATTCAGGCATTGCAGATATTATTATTAACCAGATGATGTATGGCGAAAGTATTGGCTCAATGGTTAAAAATTCAACACTTTTATCATTACCCGACTGGTATATACAAGGACTTATCTCTTATGTTTCGGATGACTGGAATACAGATATAGATAATCGTGTAAAAGATGGTATATTATCTGGAAGATATGAAAATTTTAATCAATTACAAGGAAAAGATGCTGTATGTGCAGGGCATTCTATATGGCGATATATTGCTGAAAAATATGGAAAATCTGTGATACCAAACATTATCTATATGTCAAAGATAAGCAGAAATATTGAAAGTGGTTTTCTCTTTATACTTGGAACATCTTTTAAAGATTTAGTAACAGATTGGCTTGACTATTATGATAAATTATATTATTTGCAAGACAAACAAAGAACCTTGCCTTGTGCCGAGCATATCCTTAAAAAAATTAATAAAAACAGAGTTTATAAACAACTGAAAATTAGTCCTGATGGCAAATTCGTATCTTTTGTTACCAATGAATTAGGTCAATATAAAGTATGGATTTATAACTTGGAAACAAAGAAACTGAAACGTATTATGAAGTCAGGTTATAAACTTGACCAAAAAACAGATTATTCTTATCCTTTACTTGCCTGGCATCCTTCGGGTAAAATTTTGTCTGTTATCTTTGAATCAAAAGGAAAAATATTATTATATTATTATATTACAGAAGACCACAAGTTTGATAAACTGCGTCTGTTTCATTTTGAAAAAGTCCTTGATTTCTCATATTCCCAAAACGGAAAGCTATTTGTGTTTTCTGCAATTCAAAATGGACAATCAGATATTTTTGTTTATAATATTGCTTCTCATACTTATGAACAAATTACTAATGATATCTTTGATGATATAAGTTCCGGATTTATAAATAATTCTAACGATATTGTATTTAGCTCAAACAGAACTAATGATACTATTAAATATGAATTAAAAAGCGATTACCTATCTAATATTAATATTAACATACCAAAAAATAAAAATATTTTTTTATATAATTATAGCAAAAAAAGTGAAATCCTTAAAAGAATCACAAATACTCCTCTTGCTGATGAAATAAACCCTGTTGAATATAATAGTCAACATATAAGTTACCTTAGTGATGAAAACGGGATAAATAATCGGTATATAGCACGTCTTGATAGTATGATAAGTTATATAGATACAACAATGCATTATAGATATTTTACTACTTCTTATCCTGTTACAAATTATTCCCGTAGTATCATTGAACAAGACGCCAGCATTAAAGCAAAAAAATATGCAGAAGTAATTTTTTCAGACGGACTTTATAAAATGTATGTCAATGATATTACTTTATCTGAAAATATAACCCCTGTTAAAATTAAAAATACAGATTATATGAATGAATTAATTAATATTGATGTTAAAGATAAATCAGATAGTATAAACAAGAAAACCAATCAGGATAATATACATAATAAGCCAAAGCCAAAGCACAAAGGATTTTCAAATGTATTTAAAAATGATATTAATGAAAAAGATACAAATGCTGTTGACATAAATAATTATGTTTTTTATACTTTTAAAAAACAACAAGATATATCTGATTCTAATAAAGTGAAGACAATATTAAATGATAAAGAAAATGCAAACTCAGACAGATTTATTTTGCCAAAGCAACAAAATGCTGATGTTGAATATTCAATTAATCAGTTGGTAAATCAATTAGACTTTAACTCTCTTAATACTACTTATCAACCATTTACCGGTGGTGAAAACCCCATATATATTAACACAGGATTTAATATTTTTCTTAAAGTTGGTATAACTGATTTGTTTGAAGATTACAGAATTACAGGTGGTATCAGAATTTCTTCAAGTTTAGAAGATAACGAATATATTTTAAGCTACGATAATCTAAAAAAACGCCTTGACAAGCAAATAGTTTTTCATAGAAAATCATTTAAAGATGCAACAGATTATTCTGTGGTCCATCATCATACCAATGAATTATATTATATTCTGAAATGGCCTTTTAATCAGGTAATAAGTATAAAAGGAACAAGTTCGTTAAGAAACGACAAAGCTGTTTATCTATCAACAGATATAGATAACTTAATAAAATCAGATATATATAATACCTGGGCAGGATTAAAAGCTGAATTTGTATTTGATAACACAAGAAAAAAAGGTCTAAACCTGTATTATGGGACAAGATATAAGATGTTTGCCGAATATTTTAAATTGATTGATAAAAATACTGAGCAAAGTTTGACTGTGTTTGGATTTGATTACAGACATTATCAAAAGATACACAAGACCTTTATCTGGGCTAACCGCTTTGCAGCAAGTACTTCTATAGGACCAAGCAAATTGATTTATTATATGGGCGGAGTTGATAACTGGTTATTCCCTAAATTTAATAATGAA
>CAZZDX010000203.1:0-5810 GCA_964653185.1 uncultured Bacteroidales bacterium | reverse complement strand
GTTGTTTATGATTTAAAAAATTTGTTTTTCAATTTTAGTCGGATAATAGTGTTATTAAATATAATATTTGCTCGGAACATCAGCGGGGTTGCAAGCCCTGCGGGTGTTTTATATATTTATGCTAAGCGGCATTTTTGCCGCCAAAGCATAAAAAAAATCCGCTTCGCCAAAACACGGCAAAAATGGGTAGAACTTGAAAATAATGTGATTATAATTACTCTCTCTCTCTCTCTCTCTCTCTCTACGGTGGTGCTGGTTTCAGGCGAGTAACTTAAAGAAAAAGCAGAAAAAATACTATTTTTTTTTATATGTGGATAGAAAAATTTTATATTCATACGGCAAAAATAAATATTTTTTTAATAAAAAAAAATCAATTTTTATTTTTTTTCAATTATTCTTTTATGCACTGGCGCCAACTATTATCAAGTTCACTAGGGTTTACATCATTAATCAATATTACGCCTTCATAGCATTTTTTAGGAATAATTTTTTGTTTTTGGGTTCCTGATACAAAAGAAGGTATTTTATTGAACATCCATGAGTTATATTTATTTTTTTGAGTATGTCTTAAGAAATCAACAAAAGTTATATTATATCCCGAATTATGTATTATTTCTTCAATACTGTTGGGATGAGGTTTTTTGAGATTGATAATAGAATCTCCATACAAACTTATAGTCCTTCTACCACTATACATATATAATCCTATTCTGTATATTTGATCCAATTTAATTGTATTAAAGTATTCAGGCATTTTAGCAATATGAGAGTTATGTGCCCATACGATTATTTTTTTATCTCTATAAATATTATTTACCAAATATTCAAAATTATAAGCCATAACTTCATCCCTATATAATGAATGTTTTTTAATATACGAAAATTGAAAATATTTAGAAAGATTATTAATTACATTAAGTTTGTTTTTTAAATTAAACATGAATGAATTATAAAAAATAGTATCATTAAATTTATATTTTATTTTACACATTGAATCTATTAAGTTTAAATAATTTGCATTACAAACCTGTTTTAATGAATCTCTGGTAAAAATATTGTTTTTATTAACTTTATGTTTTCTTGTTACTGCTATTTTGGAAATGATTCCGAAATAAATTCCGTATAAACTGTCTGCACGAAGAATCTCATTTGCAATTGGTTTATCAATTTTTTCAAAATATTTTTTAGTTAAACTCTGTCCATATGTAAAAGTTGACTGATAGTCAAACCCTCCAAAATCAATTTCTTTTTCTTTAATAAAAGAAATTAAATCTTTAATATGTGAAGTATGCCAAAGTGGATAAATAGCATTATTAAGAATTTCTGATTGTGATAAACTATCCTTAAAATAATTGGTTATATATGATTCCCATAGACCACTCTCAAAAAGCACAATCTCAAATCCTAATTCATTTACCAGATATTTTATTATTTTAACTTTTATTTGGTTATACTCTTTAATACGATGAAAACTTTCACCTAAAAATATTATTTTTTTATCCTCTAAGTAAGGTTTCAAATCTTCAATGTCTTTATAATTATTATTAAGATTTAATTTGAATGTATATTCTTTAATATGTTTTATCCGATTATTCTTAACTTTAGTTTTTTTTGTTAATGAATCGGGATTAATTTTTATATTAGTGCTAAAAGCAAATGTTTTTACACATAAAATAATAGCAAAAAAGTAAAAGAATTTCATATTTTTATACAATTAAAAATAGTATGCTTCATAAAAGTTGCTGAATTCAAGTCACAAATGCAACTTTTTGATTAGACAATTTTAGTAATAAAAATTCATTTGGTGTTAAAAAATTTATTTTTTTTCTTGGACGATTATTTAAAATATCTTGAACCCTTTGCACATCCTCGTTAGAGATATTTTCAAACAAAGAACTTTTGGGAAAATATTGACGAATCAGACCATTCATATTTTCATTTGCTCCTCTTTCCCAAGAGTGATAAGGTTTACCATTGAAAACAGAATGTTCAGGGTAGATGTTGTTAAAAATGATTGAATACGTGTATGATCACCTATACGTTGCATAATATCACCAATCATTTTTGTATCAAAAAAGCCGATTGGTAATTTCATCATTTTAATAAGGAAATCGGATATTAAAGAAATATTAATTCTTGTGCTGATATGCAGTAATATCCAGCTACGGATAAAATCAACAGATATACGGCTGATAAAAAGCACTAATTGAGCAATAAGCACAAGGTAAATAAAACCGATATTCTGGTTGCTGATGCCTATGTCAACTATTGACTGTGTAAGAAAAGGGAAAATAAGCTGAAGCAAACTACCAACTATCATTCCCAGAATGAGTTGAGTAATAAATTTTTTGTGTGGTCTGAGGTAGGAAAATAAAAATTTAAATTTTGATTTATCTAATTTTTCATCTTCCTGCTTATAAAAATCGGGTGTAGGTTCAAGTAATAAACAGATACCTTTGTTTTCGCCTTGTTTTTTTGTACTGAGCCAGTTATCAAGGAATTCTTGTTTGGTGTATTTTATAATGCCGTGGGCTGGGTCTGCAATATGAATGACCTCACTTCCAACCCCTCTCCATTTGGAGAGGATGGAAGTTTTTTTTTTAATATTATAAATAACTACAAAATGGTTTTGTTTCCAGTGTGCTATGCAGGGTAAAGGTACTTCTTTAATTAGTTTTTCATAGGACATACTCACTCCCATTGAGCGCATACCAATACTCTCAGCAGCATCACTAATGCCAAGCATAGATACGCCTTCACGCGTGATATAACAACGTTCTCTTAATGTTTGCAGTGTGTAATTTTTACCATAGTATTTAGCAATCATACGCAAGCAAGTAGCACCGCAGTCCATGGCATCTAACTGTTTATAAAAAGGGAATTTCATAACGGTTTATTCAACTTTTTGCGGGTTTTTTATCAAAGGCTTTCGCTTGGTTCTTTTTTCTCAGTTTGAGTTTTGCTTTCGTACAAACACTATTCATAATATTTGTTGAAAATTTAATTCTTTAAAGGGGACTCAATATTTAAATCAATACCTATTTCTTTCATTAATAATGATGCATTGAAACTTTTACAAATTCCATTTTTTAGTTTATAATTAAATTCCATTTTTTTATTATTCACTGTTACATCAAAATTATAATTATTAATATTATAAGGATATTTATTATGTAATTTCGTTAATTTTAAATCATGTGTTGATATTAATCCCACAGTATTATGTTTTAGCAATTGTTTTATAATTGCAACGCTGCCAATATATTTATCATTAGAATTAGTGCCTTTTAGCAATTCGTCTAATAATAAGAAACAATTATTATTGTTTTTAATTTCTAACAATATTTTTTTTATTCTTTTTAATTCAGCATAAAATGAAGATGTGTTTTCTTCTAAAGAGTCCTGAGTTCTCATATTAGTATTAATATCTACCAAGCTCACTGACATTGATTTAGCACAAACCGGTGCTCCTGTAAATGCTAAAATCATATTTACTCCTATAGTTCTTAAAAAAGTACTTTTCCCAGCCATATTTGAACCTGTTATAATATCAATTTTCCCTATTCCTGAAATATTATAATCATTTGTTATCCTTTTATTAGCAGGTATTAACGGATGTCCAATATCTTTAGCATTCAAAACAAAATAATCTGAACAAATAGCGGGAAAACACCAATTGGGATGATTAAAATAAAGAATACTTAATGAAAGTAAAGCATCCATTTTACCTATTGATTCTAACCAGCATAAAACATCCTTCCTGTTATTTAAAAACCATTTTTCAATTTCAATAGAAATATGAATATCCCAAAGAAGAAATGTATTTAAAAAAAACGAAATGAACATATCTAACCGATAATCAAGCTTATTAGAAAGTTTGCTTATCTTGATTAACTGATAATCTGGCTTGTAGTGTTTAACTAAATCATTTTTAATTTCAACAAGGATTGTGTTTTTAAAAGACTCATTTTTGATTAATGAAATTAATTTTGAATATTTATAAAAGATATTACTATGTTTACTTACGTATTGATGAATTTTATCAACATTGTTTTTTTGTTTTATTAAAACAATAAGATTTAAAAAAATAAAAAAGGTAAAAACAATCCATAAAATAGGGAAATAATAGCTAAAAACAAATGATAAAAGAATTATTAGTGGGGAAATTTTTATGAAAATCTTTAAACCATTTTTTTTTATGAAAGATACTTTAAAATTATTAATCCAATTTGTTACTCTGTTTGAATCATTCGCTACAGATTTTGTTGATAAAAAAAAATTTCTAAGAAATTCCTCTTTAAACAAATGTTTTGCTGAAAGTTCTTTAATAGCAGACTGACGAATTTTTATTTCATTTATACTTGATTTTTCTTTTAACCAATTAGCTAATATTTTGCTTCCATCTTTGCTTACAGTTCTGTTTATGTAGCTAAATAGTGAATGTTTACCAAACAAGTCTAAATCTGATGAATATGAATGATTAGTATCTGTGTATTCGTTTCCATCACCAAATATATTCTTCTTATTAATATCGTTTATTTCGTTTTTATAAATTTTAATAAGTTCATCACTTTTTTTTAAAATCAAATTGTTTTTGTTCTGATAATTTACAAGAACAACGAATAAACCTATAAATAAAACTAACGCACACACGCCTGTAGTTACAGATAGTTGAAAAAGTATATATGTTATGACAACACCAATAATAAAAGTAAATAAACGTAGTAATGAATAGTATTTGTTTTTATTATTTGTTTTTCTATATATTGTTTCTTGATTATCAATAATCGCTTTATAAATATTATTCATTTTTATATGCTAAATATGTATTTAAAAATTTATCTAAATTATTTTTTGCAATATGACAACGGTCATATTTTTCGCCATATAGTTTTTCTTTTATTATTAGATATGGACAACCTCCATTACAAATAGGAAATAAAGGACAGGAACGACACTTGGGTGTAGTTAAATAATCATTCCCAATTAAAAATTCTATTAATAAGTTATCATTTGTTATATATTTTTTATTATTAATATTACCAATAATCATTTCATTCATCCCAACAACACTTAAGCATTTATACAAATTACCCCTTGGTCCTATAACCCAACCATTAATATCTCTTGCTATACAACTAGAAGTATTATACTTAGGATAAAGGACATCCGAATAAATACCATATTCATAATACTGTTTTAAAAAAAAATCAATCTTCTTTTTTTTATCAATAATACACGAATCGTTAACTGATACACATGTGTTTGAGTAATTTTCTACAAAACCAGGATAAACGTTTATGTTAGCTTTGTTAAATCTATTATGAATAAAGTTGTAAATCTTGTGATAATCATTGACATTCGTATCATCAATATTAACCCTAATTGAAATAGCAATATTTTTTTGTAACTCAACAATTTTTTCGATGTTTTTTATTATGACATCAAATGTGCCTTTTGAATTTTTTAATGGTCTTCTTTTATCATGAACTTCTTTTAAACCGTCTAACGTTATTTGGATAAAATTAATACCTAATTTATCTAATTTTTTTATTATACCATCATTAAACAAGTATCCATTAGTAATTAATGTTGCCTTTAGTGGAATTTTAATTTTTTTCCGAATACTTTTTGTTAATTTTATAATCCTATCAAATACTAATAAAGGTTCACCTCCAAACCATGTTATCCATAACAATTTAACATTTTTATACTGATTAATAAATTTAACAATATTCTTTTCTGTTTTATCATTTAATATCACTACTGACCGACTAAATTTTAAATAAAGGGGTACTTCCAAATGGTTT
>CAZZDX010000202.1:2359-5819 GCA_964653185.1 uncultured Bacteroidales bacterium | reverse complement strand
AGTTCCAAAATCCAATAATTTTGATTTTATTATTTCTTGTTTGCCATCAGCATATTCTGCTCTGAATATATGTTGCATTATACACATATCTCTTTCATCTTGTCCAATCATCATCTTTTCTATCATAAGGTCTGAAGTAACTTCATAACTGGAATCTTCTTTACGATTCATTGGTTTATCATTAAACAATCCAAGCCATTGAATAGCATTTAAAGCATAACTGTTTTTATCTATATTTAAGTAATTAGCTGTTTTTTGTTTTATATTTGTAGCATCATCTGTTCCTATCAGCATTGCTACCATTTTGGCATAAGTTTTACCTTCAAGATTTAATTTATCTGTAAGAGTAAGCTTTAAAGCTTTCATTACATCAAATGTCTCACACCAGCCCTTATATCTAAATGTTCCTCTAAACATTGTTTCTGTTTCAGGAATATTATATGTCTTAATGTAAGGAACAGAATCACGATTTGGATAAACTTCCAATTTACCTGTTTCAGGAAAATAAACAGTAAAAATATCTTTAAATAAATTTTCTGTCGGGACATAAGTTTCTTTATTATGTTTAAGATATTTTGCATCATTATTTCCTGCAAGGACAACACCTTTGGGGCTCCACGAAAATTTATATTTAAAAGGATTGTCTATTGCTTCTGGTGCTGGCAAAGCTCCGCATAATGAATAAAATTCTCTTATCTTACCACCTTTTTTATGAACATTGTCTATAATCCTCATTGCAGACATATGGTCAAGACCCGGGTCAAGTCCTAATTCATTTAAAATTATTATACCTGCCTTTTTTGCTTCCTCATCAAGATTCTGCATCTCTGGTTTAACATACGACGCTGTAACTAAATGTTTTTTGTTATTTATACAATGTTTCGCAACCATTACGTGATATGTATAAGGCAAAAAACTCATTATCACATCATTTCCGGAAATCAGTTTATCTAAGGTCTCTATATCATCAACAGTCCATGCAACAGATTTGCCATTAGGATGATTTTTAATTATAGCATCTGCTTTTGACCTTGTTCGTGTTGCAACAGTAACTTCAACATCTCTTTTTAATAAATACTGCACCATAGGTTTTACTACCATACCTGCACCAAGAATCAATACTTTTTTCATAATTTTAAATTTTTTTAATAAATATTTTTTATCTATAAAAATTCAGCAATATATTTATAATCAGGTGTTAATTCTCCTTTATGTAATATTAACGCTTTTTTAATTGGTTTTGGCAAAATTAACTTTTCAAAAGATAAATCATAATCAGCCGATGCTATTGGCTCAATATAATCTATCAAAGCATCGCCAAAACCAACAGAAGATTCACGAGGCAATTCACTTGGCAAAATATCTACTGCCATTATTAACAAACCTTCTCCTTTATAACCCATCTTATGTTCCCTGAGCATCGGATTATAAACAAAAATAGGATCCTCAATTTTAGTCCCTTTATAAGTACATTCTATTGAACCATCAGGATCACAGGTAATATCTCCAATAACTGTAAGTTTTGGATTTCCTTCTGCATATAATCTCTCTAAATAATCCTTTGTAATAATTCTTGGACATTCTCTTGTCCAGTATATACAATTCATAAGTATTGTTAAATACGGAATATATCTCTCGGATTTACTTTTATATTGTTGTGGGTTTGTAAAATAATCCTGAAGCTCAAACTTTCTGTTTGTATCAATTGGTTCAAAAAAATGTTCTTCTTTAAAAATAACCTTATATAATATATCTTCAGACAGATTAGATTTATCTTTTATCTTCAGTAACTCTTCTGGTGAAATTTCTTTTATTGGTAATAAATCAGCTATTTCCTGAGCTCCGTTAGAGACATTGCCATAGCCGGCAAAGCCAATTACTAAAGGCAACAGCTCTTTTGCAATACCTTTTTCTTTAATTTCCTTACCCACTTCAGATATATTTTTTTTAGCTTGTTCAAGAGAATCGTATAAATGAGATTGCTTTAAATTAAGAAAAGGCGTGTTATAACCAAAATATTTTAATCGTAAGCCCAAACACCATAATGAATTTATCATTCCTGCAAGTCCTGCGTATCTGCCAAAAAATATCAGACGTCTTTCTTTTTCATCAACAATCCTTTCATAATCAATAAGATTACATTTTAACTCCATCATCTTTTTTAGCATAGGCATATTATACTTTTGTCCTTTAATAGTATGAGAAAAAAATATATATGTCTTTTTAGATTCAAAATATGATACAGGCATCTCTTTTACTCCAAAAATTACAGGACAATTACTTAGATTATCTGTAACAATTGCTCCTGCATTAGTATATTCATGATCTTTAAAGACCCTTTTTTCAGAACTCTCAACAAAAACATTAAGTTTATAGTCCTTTATTAATTTTTCTATATGTTTGGGTGGTAAAGCAACTCGCCTTTCCATTGCATATTTATCTTCGTATCTTATACCTATATTTTTTTTCATAATACTGAAAATTTATAAAATTTTATAGTAAATTGCAAATTTAAAAAAATAGTATATTTGTCAGTTGTTTTATTTTAAATTTTATAAAAAATAATTATGAAAAATTTTTTTTTAACACTTTTAGTAGCTGTTTTGTTTGGAACAAACATTTTTGCAGCATTATCAATACCAACTTTAAGTTCTCCTGCAAATGGGGCAAGTGATCAAAATCCTAATGTATCAATTGACTGGGGTTCTGTCTCCGGTGCCTCATACTATGAATTTAAACTTGGAACAGACCCAAGTTTAACAACAGAATTGCCACAATCTTCCGGCTCTAACAGTTATTATTCTACTTCTGAATTGCTATTTGGTACTGTTTACTACTGGCAGGTGAGAGCAATGAGTGCAACAGATTCTTCCGGCTGGTCTTCAATATGGAACTTTACAACTAAAAGTACAATTACATTATCCTCTCCAAGCAATGGAGCAACAAATCAAGCTCCAAGTGTATCAATTGACTGGAGTTCTTTATCAGGAATTACTTATTATGATTATCAATTGGATACTACTCCTGACTTTAATTCTTCTCTTTATGAATATGGCTCAACATCTGCCAGTTATTCTTATAAGTCATTATCAGACCTGCTTTTTGGAACAACATATTACTGGAGGGCAAGAGCAAGACATAATACTGATACTACACAATGGTCTTTAACATGGCACTTTACAACTACTGATATAATTACAAATACATCTCCAAGCAATGGTGCTATAAATCAAGCTCCAAATGTATCAATTGACTGGAGTACTTTGTCAGGAATAACTTATTATGATTATCAATTAGATACTACTCCTGACTTTAATTCTTCTCTTTATGAATATGGCTCAACAACTTCCGGTTATTCTAGTAAGACCTTATCAGACCTGCTTTTTGGAACAACATACTACTGGCGGGCAAGAGCAAGACATAATACTGATACTACACAATGGTCTTTAACATGGCACTT
>CAZZDX010000202.1:0-2259 GCA_964653185.1 uncultured Bacteroidales bacterium | reverse complement strand
CTAGTAAGACCTTATCAGACCTGCTTTTTGGAACAACATACTACTGGCGGGCAAGGGCAAGACATACTGCTGATACTACGCAATGGTCAGGAATTTGGCATTTTACAACTACTGATATGCTTTCAAATACTTCACCAAGTAATGGAGCAATAAATCAAGCTCCAAATGTATCAATTGACTGGAGTACTTTGTCAGGAATAACTTATTATGATTATCAATTAGATACTACTCCTGACTTTAATTCTTCTCTTTATGAATATGGCTCAACAACTTCCGGTTATTCTAGTAAGACCTTATCAGACCTGCTTTTTGGAACAACATACTACTGGCGGGCAAGGGCAAGACATACTGCTGATACTACGCAATGGACTGCAATCTGGAATTTTACAACTACTTATGGGGTCTCATTGGTTTCACCATTAGATAATGCTACTAATGTAAGTTTAAATCCTACTATTGACTGGTCATTGTTAAGTGGAATTACGAGTTATCATTACCAATATGATACAGATGTTAATTTTAGTAATCCTATGTATTTTACACAGTCAACATCCTCTTCACAGGCAAACATATCAAACTTATCTTATGGAACGACTTATCACTGGCAAGTTAGAGTAGCTCATAATGCAGACACTTCTGACTGGACTGCTCCTTGGTTGTTTACTACATTATATCAAATAACAGATGGTCCTGAATTAATAAGCCCTCCTGATTTGTCAACAGAATTAACAATTCCTGTAAATATAGAATGGAATAGTGTTTCAGGAGCTATTTATTATGAATATCAATATGATTCAATAATCACATTCAATAATCCTTTTTCTAATACAACATCTAATCTAAACGAAGATATAACTAATTTAAACACAGAAATAACATATTACTGGAAAGTAAGAGCAAATAATGGAAGTGGATTTTCTCCATGGTCAGATATATGGTCTTTTACTACTGAACTATCAACAGGAATAGATAATATCACAGATAAAAATATTATTATCTATCCAAACCCTGTAAATAGCACATTTAGAATTATTACCAGTAATAATATTCATACTCTGTCATATAAAATTTATGATGAATCAGGAAAGGAAATTGTTAAAGAGACCTATATTAATAATAATTCTTTAATCAACATTTTAAATTTAGCTAATGGAGTTTATTTCCTTGGCATAAAAATTGATAACAATAAATACAAATTAAAAAAAATAATTAAACACTAAAATAAATAAAAACCATGAAAAAAATTACTTTATTACTTACAATTACTTTATTAGGATTTACTTTTGCCTTTTCACAGATAAAAACAAACCTGGTATTTTTTACAGAGCATGGAGAACATTTTTCTGTAGTTCTTAACGGCATACTTCAGAATGCTAAACCGGAAACAAATGTAAAAGTTACTGATTTGATTGCTCCCAGCTATAAAGTAAAAATTATTTTTAATGATTCTAATATTGGAGATATTGATAAAAATCTGATATTTAATCAGGGAACAGAAACAACTTTGGTTATAAAAAAGAATAAAAAAGGCATTTATGTGATAAGATATATGAATGAAGTTCCTATAGCACAGGCATTACCACCAGCACAGGGACAATCTGTAATTATATATACTACTGTGCCACCATCTACATCAGTTACCTATTCTCAAACTACTACAACTGTTAATGCGGGAAACAACAATTTATCACCATCAAGTGGTAATGTATCCGCAGGTATAAATATTAACGATCCTGATTTAGGTGTTAATCTCAACATAAATGTTGGTGGCAGTAATACAGAAACAATAACTTCTGCAACGACAACGACTACAACTACTACGACAACAACAGGAGGCACACAAATTGTTCCTGTTCAGCCACAACAACATCCTAATGTTTATGTCTTATCAGGATATACCGGACCTATTGGATGCCCTTATCCTATGTCTCCTCAGGAGTTTGAATCTGTTCAACAATCTATTGCATCAAAATCTTTTGATGATACTAAACTCAAAATTGCAAAACAGGTTATTAGTTCTAACTGCTTGTTATCATCACAGGTTAAAAGAATAATGTTATTATTTGATTTTGAAGATACCCGTTTGGATTTAGCAAAATATTCCTATGGATATACTTATGATATTGGCAATTACTATCAATTAAATGATGCTTTTACTTTTGAATCAACCATTGACGAACTTAATGATTATATTAATAATTATCATTAAGGGGACTTCTATTAATTCATTCGCATCAAGATTTTCAGAGTTTTTCATAG
>CAZZDX010000201.1:0-5832 GCA_964653185.1 uncultured Bacteroidales bacterium | reverse complement strand
TGTTTTAAACTAAATATCTAACGGGGTAAATAACCATAGGTGCAACCTATGGTTACAAACATAGTATTAACCTTCAATCCTGAAGGGATTGAATAGAAAAACAATTATTATGTTAGTTTTTATTCAATCAGGCAACCGCCTGATTGTAACATAATTTATTATTTCTTTAACTCCGCATTGCATACGGAGTTATTAATATTTTTCCCCTTCGGGGAAATTATCTTTAATAAAAAAAAATATTTATTTTTTTATTATTAAAAATAATAATATTACTTTTGTAAATTAATTATAAATGAACCAATTATTTTATTAATACATAAAAATATTATACAGATATGAAAAAATGTTTACTTTTTTTGTTTATAGCTTTTCTTTTTAGCATAAAAGCAAACTCCCAAACCATTACTTTTCAAAGAACTTATGGTGTTAGCATGATGGATATGTTTTACGATGTAAAACAAACTTCTGATCATGGATATATTCTATCAGGAATGTCTATGGGCAATCTTTTTATTAACTTTAACGGTTCTTTAGTTAAAACAGATTCAACAGGTCAGGTAACGTGGGCAAAAATATTAGATGCTGTAACTATTGATATATGGCCTTTCCCCTCTTACGATGACCAATGTAATTATTTAATTACTGATGTGCAACAAATTTCAGGAGGATATATATTTACAGGAGCAGTCAGCCCAGCTCCATTAAGTATGGATGTTGATTATGATGATTTAATTTTGATAAAAACTGATAATAGTGGTAACATATTGTGGAGTAAAAGATTTGGAGGAAGTGATGCAGATTGTGGATATTCCGTTAAACAAACAGATGATGGTGGTTACATTATAACCGGCTCTACTGACAGTTTTAGTCCCAAAGATTCAAGTAACATTTTTCTGCTAAAAACAGATGGTTCCGGAACCAAATTATGGGATAATACTTATGAAATTAGTACTGTTGATGATGATATTGGTATGTACGTAGAAGAGGTCTCTGATGGATATGTTGTAGCAGGTTATACTCAACAAATAAATGGAAATGATACTCTTTCTGATATTCTTTTATTAAAAACCAATGCTTCAGGTGCTTTTCAATGGATGAAAACTTATGGTAATAATGATGATGGTGAAGCAGCTTATTGTATAAAAAAAGTATCTTCAAGTAACGACCTCCTTGTAACAGGATATACTACACAACCTGCAGGTTTTAGTAATACTTTAGTTATGAAAATTAACAGCTCTAATGGAAATGTTATCTGGTCAAACAGTTGGTTTATGGGTTTGTTGAGTATGGGTGATGAAGGCCATAGTATTTTTGAAACAAGTGATGGAAATATTGGAATAGTTGGTTTCTCAGTAAATTTTATTGGAGGCATTTTTAGTAACTTGATAAAATTAAACAGCACAGGAACTACAGAACTATTTTCTATGGGTTATGATAATGGTTTCTTTGGGATGCAAATGTTTAGCCGTGGTCAACAAACTAGTGATGGCGGATATATTATTGGAAATATGGGACCTGGACTAGCAGCATGGGATTATGGTCTGATTAAGACCGACGTTAATGGTATCAGCGGTTGCAATGAAAACAGTGCTACACAAACAGAGGATCCTTGCTCATTCACACCTATAACCCCTACCTATTCATCATTCCCCAACAGTTCACATGATGAAAGTTTTGATGCTCACATGAGTAATCTTACTACTACAGATAGTATTATTTGCTGCTCTCCTCATCCAAACGTAACCATTACTACTGTTCCTGTTCCTGCTACTATATGTGAAGGTGAAAGTATTACTTTAACTGCTAATGGAGGAGTAGATTATGAATGGAGCACAGGAGCAACGACCGCCTCAATAATAGTAACCCCTGCAAATACAACAACTTATACTGTTACGGCAAATGCTGATATGTGTCCGGGAACAGAATCTATTGTAGTAACTGTTGTGCCTATACCAATAGTAGATGCAGGAAATAATATAACTATATGTGAAAATACAGATACTGTTTTAACAGCAAATTGCAGTAACTGTTCCGGCTTGGAAACTTATGAGTGGGATACGGGAGAAACAACACAAGCAATAACAGTAAGTCCAACAGTTCAAACAACATATACAGTAACAATAACCAATCAGGGATGTTCAGATTCGGATGATATTGTTGTAACAGTAATGCCTGCTCCAACACCAAGTATAACAGGAGATACCTGTGCAAATCAGACAGGAGCTATATACTCAACAACAAATATTCCGGGAAATACTTATGACTGGTATATAGATCCAATAGGAGGCACAGTAATAGCAGGTGGACAGGGAACTCCCAGTATAACAGTAAACTGGGGCAATGTAGGTGAAGGAGAAGTGATAGTAACTGAAACTGATCCAAGTGGTTGCATAGGAGTAGATACTTTCTTTGCTTATGTAAATCCTGTTCCACAGATAACAGGCAAGGATACTGTATGCTCAAATGAAACAGTTTCATACTCAACAACAAATAATATTGGTAATTCATATATTTGGGATATAACAGGAGGTATTGTTGCTTCCGGACAAGGCACACCAGATATTACTGTTCTTTGGGGAACAGATTCTACAGGAACAGTTAGTGTATCTGAAACAACAAGTGCTAATGGATGCACAGGAGCAGATAGCATCTTTGTATTTATAAAGCCCTCGCCAACAGCAGATGCAGGTTCGGATATTGCTATTTGTATAGATTCAAGTACAACACTAACAGCATCAGCAACAGGTGGTGTCTTACCTTATGCTTATGAATGGGATACAGGAGCAACAGATTCATCAATAACAGTAACTCCGGCAATAGTAACAACATATACTATAACTGTAACTGGCGCTAATCAATGTACAGATACTGATGATGTTGTTGTAACAGTTAATGACCCACAGGCAGATGCAGGTCAGGACCAAATTGTATGTCTCGGAGATAGTACAACATTAACAGCTACCGGATCAGGTGCTGGAGGAACTTATATATGGAATACAGGAGAAACAACTGCCTCAATAACAGTAAGCCCGATAAATGAAACAACTTATATAGTAACTGTAGCTGATGCAATAGGATGTATAGATGTAGATTCTGTTGTGGTTACTATGGGTATTCAACCGGTAGCAGATTTTAGTGCAGATCCTTTAATAATTATATCATATTCTAATGTCCAATTTACTGATAATTCACAAAATGCTATTTACTGGGAATGGGACTTTGGTGATGATAGTAACGATACAGTTCAAAATCCTTTGCATACTTATACTTCTGACGGAATATATACTGTAACATTAATAGTAACAAGTGTAGATGGTTGTAAAGATACACTTGTAAAAACAGATTATATACATGTAAATGCATCAGATATATTTATCCCGTCAGGATTTACACCTGATGATAAAGGAGTAAATAATATATTTTCTGTCAGAGGAGCCAAAACATGGAATATGAAAATATATAACCAGTGGGGATTAAAAATTTATGAAGGAACAGACCTAAAATATCCTCAAGGATGGGATGGCACATATAAAGATGAAGAGCAACCTGTTGGAAACTATGTTTATATAATAACAGCAACAGCAATGGATGACACAGAAATTACTGAAAAAGGAGTAGTTACGTTAATAAGATAAAAAAAAATTACGAATTATGAACTTTGAATAGGAAACAGAAAATTAGAAATTAAACGAAGCAACGAGATAAAAATTGAATGTAGAGACGTTGCATGCAACGTCTCTACAATTTAACGATTTAACAATATAGCAATTTAACAATTTAAAATAATAATAATTATGAAAAAATATGTTTTTATTATCGCTTTTGTATTCTTTGGAATATTAATTACTAAAGCTCAGGATGCACAATTATCAATGTTTACCTCTTCACCATTATCAATAAATCCTGCTGAAACAGGTGCTTTTGATGGTAAGATGCGTTTAATTGGTAATTACAGAGGTCAATGGGGTGGATTTTTGGACAAAAATATTGCTACCAGCTCTTTTTCTTTTGATATGCCTGTTCCATCAAAAAAAATTGGTGTTGGTCTATTTGTAGCAAATAATTCGGCAACAAAAGGGGCAATAAATGATTTAACATGTATGCTTTCTGTTGGATATAGCACTAAGATATCAGATAATCAAAATATTGCTTTTGGATTACAGGCAGGAATTAAGCAAAAAAGTTTTAAACCGGAAGAACTGACTTTTGATAATCAATATATTGATGGTATTGGCTTTAGTGATAGTGAACCTAATGGAGAGTCATTTTCAACTACATCAGTAACTTATCCTGATTTTAATTTTGGTGCAAAATGGTGGATGACAAGTTTGAAAGATATTAAGCCGTGGGCTGGCATTGCTTTTTATCATATTACTAAACCGGATGAATCTTTTGGCTCTGAACAAAGCAAATTGCCAAGTAAATTAATACTTAATGCCGGAGCTGAAATAACAACAGCAGATGATATTAGTGTAGTTCCTATGATATTACTATTATCACAGGGAAAATCCACACAATTTAGCATAGGTGGCTCTTTTAATTACGAACAGAACAGGGAAACAACACTTATAGCAGGTATGTATTACAGAAGCAGTGATGCTTTAGTGCCAATGGCAGGAATTGAATATAAAGAATTTGCATTGTTTTTTGATTATGAAATAAATGTATCTTCTCTTAAAGAAGCAAGTAAAAATAATGGTGGATTTGAGATAACACTCAGATATATCCCATTAAAAGGAATAAATATGCCTAAATATAAATAATTTTTAATAAACAGATTAGCAGATTGGAAAAAAGTTTTAATCATTAATGCTATTTTACGTAAGTTCTCTATTATCAAAAATAATTTTTACTTTTTTTTCATCTGATATATTTCCATCAATCCAAATAATTTTAAATCCATTTCTTTCCATCTTTCTAAACCATGTCATTTGTCGTTTTGCAAAATGACAGATAGCGAAATTTAACTTTTGTTCCATATCATCATAATTCAATTTGCCAAGTAAATATTGTGAAATAAATTTGTATTCCAATCCATAATATTTTAATTTTTCATAAGATAAACCTTTATCTATCAGCCCTTTAACTTCTTCAATCATTCCTGCATTAAGCCGTTGTTTTAATCTGGCAGTAATTTTTTTTCGTATTATTTCTCTTTCAAAATAAATTCCAAATAAAGTTGAGTTTATTTTTTGATATTGATAATTTTTATCTGTCCTGGATAAATTATTTTCTAAACTTATCTCTACAGCTCTGATTAAACGATTACGATTTTTTGTATCTGTTGTATTGTGCAAAGACCTGTTTTTTATAAGGATTTCAATTAATTCAAGGTCTGTCTTTTTACTTAAATCTTCTCTTAATTTTTTATTTACAGGAACATCATTAAGTTTATATCTTTTTAGGACAGCTTCAATATACATTCCCGAACCACCACATAATATTGGAATTTTATTTTTGTCAAGTATTGAATTATATGCTTTGTGAAAATCTTTTACATACTCATAAACATTATATTCATAGCCGGCACCTAATATATCAATTAAATGATAAGGAATGTTTTTGCCTTTGAAAGTATATTCTTTCAAGTCCTTTCCGGTTCCTATGTTCATATTGCGATATACTTGCCGTGAATCAGCACTAATTATCTCTCCGTTTGTGCTATAAGCCAAATTTACTGCTAATTTTGTTTTGCCTGTTGCTGTGGGACCAAGAATAGTAATCATATTTTTATACTTTTAGACTTCTTAAAAATTGAGAAAAACAAAAACCAATTCTTTTTATTAAAGATAATTTCCCCGAAGGGGAAAAATATTAATAACTCCGTATGCA
>CAZZDX010000200.1:0-5896 GCA_964653185.1 uncultured Bacteroidales bacterium | reverse complement strand
AGCGGCAATATCAGTAAATCCTCTCTCACAAAATAACCCTGCACCTGCATTTATGTGCTGTGCCTGAGAACCAATGATTAAGTCATTAAAAGTATTATTATAAATTTCATTGGAATGTGTGCCTGAACTATTAACAATAATTCCTGCAAAGCCATCATAGTTTGTATAAAGATTATTTTCTTCTATTTTGTAACCGGAACATTTATGTAAGTATATTCCATAAGAATGTTGTGTTTCCATAGATTTATAATATGTATCCTCTATGGGAAGCATATAACCTATAGAAGCACCTATATCAAAATCATTTTCAGTAACAGTAGCATTATTTATGTTTTTTAAAGTTATACTTCTGAAATTATCTACAAACTCATTTCCGTTAATTGTTACCGGTATGAAATTATTTGAGTTATCAGCATAAATTGCATAATACAGGTTTTGAAAAGTATTTGGCTGAAACTCTGTGCAGGGATATATTTGTGAAATACAGAATGGTTTAACATTATAGCTTGCATCATAACTCATTATTCCATTACCTGTGTAATCAGTATTTGTGTTTCTGAATGTATTGCCAGATATACTTATTCCGTCAACATCATACAGACCAATAAACTCATAAGGCGGGTTGGTTATGTCTATATAATCCTCTGTAGTTTCAAAAGTGCAGTTTTTTATATAACTTACATTAGACATTGGTGTTCCTGTAGAGGGATGGAAATTATGATAAGAGCCGACCCAGATGCCGTTTTTGTTGTTTCTGAATACAGCATTATTTGCCTGTATAATGCCTCCTGTATAAGCCCAGTCATAATCTTCATTTCCATCTCCGTCAATATCACCAAGTGACTTTATTGTTCTTATAGCATCTACGGCATTTTCAATTATTGCTCCGTTTATTAAAACTATTTTTCCCTGTGCTCCGGGTGTATATTGTGAGGCGGTTTTGTTGCCCCAGAGTTCTATGCCCTGCCACATAGTGCCATTACAGGCATTGGTTAAAGTACCTCCATCTAAAATTAATTTACCACCTGGTTCAACTATTAATTTTGTATTTTCTAAAAAATATACATTAGATTTTATAGTTAACTTACCACCTGATTGTATATAGATATATTCTTCTACACTTTTAGGACCAAGCCAAGTTATATCTTCATCAGAATTTATAGTAAAATTTGATGGTTTTGCGGCTAAGACTGCTTTATAGGCATTTATACAACCACCACCTAATAATCCAGAGTATAAATTTTCATCAAGTATCAAGTCGCCCGTAGTTTTAATAATATATTCAATTTTTGCAGGGGTTAGGCAAGAATTTACAGAACGTATTAATCCACATAAACCGGCAACAATTGGTGATGCGAAAGAAGTTCCAGTACAAAATCCATAATATGGCCAATCTGAAGTATCACCATATTCATTTATAGTTGGCACTGCTCCAATAGTATTATATCCTGGTGCACAGATATCCACCTCTACAAAATGCGAATGTGTTTCATTATTTCCATTATTAATGAAAGTATGATTATTATCAATACCTACACTAGACACAACAATTATACCATCAAGAATTGAAGAAAAAGGGTAAAAGTTTCCATTAGGATCATTATTATTACCAGTTGGACCATTTCCTGCACCTGTTACTACTATTGTTCCATTATTTATTATTTCTTTTAATGCTGAAAGACAGTCGTGATAATAATCATGATATAATATTGTATCATTAACAGCAAAAAGATAACTTAAATTTATGATATCTGCGTTCATTATGATTGATGCATGATGCATAAGTTCTATAACGGGAGCCTGTGAAATTCTATAACCAATCATATTACAGTTAAAACCTATAGAAGCTAAGTCTCCATTAGGTATAGGATTAGTATTTGTTTCAGCAGTTTTAGCAGCTGCAAAACTTGCTACAGTTGTTCCATGAGAATGACCAGACGCAGAATGTTCTAAATTTGTATAAGGATCATAATGATGCATTTTAGTATCTAAATCAGGATGTGTAATATCAAAATCACTATCAATAATAGCAATTATTATATTATGGTTTCCTAAAGTTATATCCCATGCTCCACTTGCATTTATGTTATATAGATGCCAGGAATATCCATTATGCCAAAACCAATCTTCAGGTTCATATAAAGGAATTGGTTTAGGTAATTTATATATTCTACATAGAAAATTAGTTTTATTTAATTGATGCATTAGTTCATTTTCATCTCCAATACATTTAATTTCATATATTTTTCTTAATAATAAATCTTTTGAATAAGGAAAAACTTGTTTATAAGAATATACACCAAAATCATCAAATATATTATTTAATTGAGGTATTTTACTTCTATCACTACTATTTTGAGGTTTTGCATTTTCGTTATTTATTGTAGCCCATAATAAACCTTTAATAAAATCAGTATCTTGTCCCTTAACAGATATTAATATTATTTGAAAAATAACAATAAATATTTTAATTTTTTTCATATTTTTTATTTTAATTTTTTGTGCTTAGTTTATAATAATTAATTTTCCACTTCCAACTATTTTATCATCAGGTTTTTTAATTAATTTATAAAAATAAATTCCTTGTTTTAATTTTTCTTTTTCTAAAATAATAATATTAGAATATGTTATATATGTTTGAATTTTCCCTCCAAGTATGTTAAATAAATAAAAAGTATATTCAGAATTATATGGATTATTAAATTTTAATATAGCAGTATTATAAATAGGATTAGGACTAATAATAATTTTATCAGAATATTTATTTTTTTCATTTATTAATGTATAATCTATATCACAATCAACAAAGTTTGAATTATTTGTTATATAAATTAATTGTTCATCTTTGAATGAACATGCTACATATGGTTTTATATTAGTATTAATTTTGGGATAAAGGATACTAATATTTGGTCCAATTTCTTCTATAAAAGTTATTTTATCATCCCATTTAGTCTGATAATTAAACTGTATATATTTTCTTCCATCAGAATAATAAACAGAATCAACATAAACAAAATCGCTTAAATTTAAGTGATTTACACAAAAAAAGAAACTATCTCCAACAGATAAGTTTAAATTCATTATAAGAAATTCTGTTGTATCAAAAGTAAAAAATGATGAATAATAAGGAAGAAACCATGATTTTCCTAATATAGTATCTTCTCTAAAAAATCCTTCTAAATACGGAATTTGTTTTGTTTCAGTAACACAATATATCATTTTATAGAATTTACCATTTACTAATGTATCATCAGTGGTATATAATGAATCGATATATGTCCCGCCCATATTACCATTAGCTATTTTCCAAGAAGTAGATGAATCTCCAAATATTGATTTATAGTTTTGCCCCAAACAAGACTGCACAAGGACAGCAAAGAGCAGTGTTAAAAGTATTTTTGGTTTCATATTTTTATATTTTTAAAGTTAAAAAACAAAGATACAAAAAAATTAGTCAATAAAAAAAGTAAATATAATAAAAAAAATTGGTTTAGGCAAAAAAATTATTAAATTTTAAATCATTTTCAGTAACAGTTGCATTATTTATGTTTTTTAAAGTTATACTACGGAAATTATCAATAAACTCATTTCCGTTAATTGTTACCGGTATGAAATTATTTGAGTTATCAGCATAAATTGCATAATACAATCCCTGAAAAGTATTCGGCTGGTATTCAGGGCAAGGATCTATATAAGGATTTAAACATAATCCTTTAACATTATAACTTGCATCATAACTCATTATTCCATTACCTGTGTAATTAGTATTAGTATTTCTGAATGTATTACCATATATACTTATTCCGTCAACATCATATAATCCGATAAATTCATAAGGCGGGTTGGTTATGTCTATATAATCTTCTGTTGTTTCAAAAGTGCAGTTTTTTATATGACTTATATTATTTTTTGGTGTTCCTGTAGAGGGATGGAAATTATGATAAGAGCCGAACCAGATGCCGTTTTTGTTGTTTCTGAATGTAGCATTGTTTGCCTGTATTATTCCTCCTGTATAAGCCCAGTCATAATCTTCATTTCCATCTCCGTCAATATCACCAAGTGACTTTATTGTTCTTATAGCATCTACGGCATTTTCAATTATTGCTCCATTTTCTAATATTACTTTGCCTTGTGCTTCGGGTGTATATTGAGAAGCGTTTTTGTTGCCCTGAACTTCAATGCCTTGCCACATAGTGCCACATGTTCCTGTAAGGGTTCCATTATCTACAATAAGTTTTGCTCCGGGTTCAACTATTATTTTTGACTGCTCTATAAAACCTATCTTTTCTCTTATTGTTAATGTATTACCTGTTTTTATTACTACATCTCTATTAATATATCTGTAATCATTCCAGTATTCATCAGAAGTAATCTCAAGAGGTATAGAGGAATATATAAAATTATCACAAATAAGAGAACAATAGTAGTTTTCGTCATAAGGACCTAATATAGGGTCAGAGTCATCGCAATCTTCTTGATTTGGGTCACCTGGACAGTCAGCAGGCTTTATTCCAATACCCCACCAATAATAACCATCTCCATCTTGATCAAGCCATTTTCTATCTTCTTCGGTTAATGCCTGTGATCCACTGCAAGTTAAAGGAACCGTATTCCAAAATAAATAAAGATTAGATAAATTCATTATGAGTTTCATATATGGTGTATGATCGCTTCCCCATGAACCCCAGCTATTTTTAAATATCCAATATGTTTTACCAATATCAGGTGAACCTTGAACAACTAAAACTTCTGGAGCATCTGAAAATGGAACATTCCCGCTCATAATAATATCATCTTCTCGCACTTTTCCATAACCCTCAAGAGACATTGCATGCCCCCACTGATTGACAGTGCCAACAATAGGACCATTAGTAATTATTTTTTCTTTAGTATTATCTTCAGTTGGAGAGTATGATGAAAAAGATCCTGATGCTTTAAACACATATTGAGGATTGCTACATTTGACAGTACATGCAGGCATTTGATCAGTACATAAACCAGAATATGGGAAACAAGATTCATTAACAACACCAGTATTTTTTAAATATTGGACTGCTATAGATGTGATGCCACCTACACAAGGATCTGGATCTGGATTTTGAGGAGTTGGAGCTGGTGGATAACCTTGCCCTCCACTGCATGAAATAACGTCCTGTTCAGATAAATTAATATTTAAATGCTGGTTATAATACAGGTTTATTAGGGCTTCCATTGAATACACGGGTGCAAATGCCCAGCAGTTTGGAGCTATTTGATATTCAGCTCTTGTTGTATTCCATCCACTAAAATCAATATTATCCCCATCGTAATAAGGTGAAGAAGGATTATTAGCACCGTGCCGATTTCTCCAGTCAAAATCGGAAATAATATTATCGCTTTTATTATTTTCATTTGAATTATATGCTTGAGGAAAAGAAAAGTAGCCACCTGCATAATAATCAAAACCATATAGATTTGGTAGTTCTTCTTTCCCAAAATATTTCTTTTTTTCAGTATAAGTAAGCTTACTAAAGGTTGTTGTGTCGGCAATCCATGAGTATTTATTTCTTTTTATATATTCATTTATTTTTATTACATTTTCAATATTTCTTTGTCTAAACATATCAGATTGTTCTTTTGCAAGTGATGAATTAAATGAAGTTTTAATAGTAAAATTTAAAACATTAATTATTCCATCGCAAACTTTTATTTTAATATTTTTTATCTGAGTTAAAGGCAAATAACAACTTTCAAAACAATAATTATTATAAGTGCAAATAATTGTTTTTTAAAGTAATTGTTTTTCATGGTTTTACTATTTTTATATTAAATAATTTATTTGATGTTTTGCCTGTTATGAAATAAATACCTGAGGAAAATGATGACATATTTATTTTACATTGATTGGAAAAAG